>NZ_DASZBY010000034.1:0-236350 GCF_035943795.1 Aliidongia sp.
CGCCAGCAAATCTTCAAATCGCATCCTGCGTATGCCTTCGTTGAGCCGTGCCCGGTCCATGCGCGCCCCCCAATCAGGCACAACATAAAACCGGTCACTTCACGAGCTACGTACGCCGGACACTTCACGAGCTAGCCACACGTGCCGAAGACGAAGGGGATCTCGGTGACGTGCGAGGCGATGGGCGTATAGGGCGACGTGTAGCTGAACAGGTAGCCATAGACGGGTGCGTGACTGCTTCCTCCATGCAGGCGAAGCCACTGCCAGCACTGTTCGCCGACCACATAGTCGCCGGTCAGCGCGGCGGCGGAGATCTTGGCCTGTGCGTCGGTATCGGCAGGGTAGGCCGCGAGGAAATCTACCAGGCGTTCGCTCCCGAACATCGCCTCGGCCGCGGCGCGGAAGGCTTGCGCCGAGTGAGCCGGGAGCGACTGTGAACCGAACGGAAACTCCTCCGCGGCATTCCAACCGGCCAGCAGGGGGATGTGCATCTGCTGGCCGCGCAGGAAACGCAGGGCGGGCACCTCGGGTATCACGTGATGATCGATACTGGGCGAGAATGCCGCTACGACATGATCGGACTGGAAACTCCAGGGTGCTCCCGCATTCAACCGTTCGGCCGGCATGGCGCGCAACGCCGCAATGGACGCGTCGCCTTGGCGACGAGCGAAAGCAAGGCCGCGCGTTCGGGCTTCCTCGAAGCCTTGGAGCGGCCCGTGTTTGCCATCCCAGAATGCGCCGCTCTCGCCGATGGCTTTGTGAAACAGCCCGCGGCCGAGCGGAGACGCCATCAAAATGCCGATGGACATGGCGCCGGCGGACTCGCCGAACACGGTGACGTTGTCGGGGTCACCGCCAAACTCGGCGATATTGGCCTTGACCCAGCGCAACGCCGCCAGTTGATCCTGGAGCCCGTAGTTGCCCGATGGGGCCTCCGAATCGAGATCGGGATGGGCGAGAAATCCAAAGATCCCGAGGCGATAGTTGAAGCTGACGACGACGACACCGATGGCTGCCAACGGGCCGCCATCGGTGGCGGGATTTGCCGAGGAGCCGAATTGAAAGCCGCCGCCGTGAATCCACACCATCACGGGCCGCTTTTCGTCAGCCTGCCCCGCAGCGGTCCAGACGTTGAGATAAAGGCAATCCTCATCGCGCGGCCCCGGCCGAGGATCGTTTTCGAGGGCCGAAAGGCACCCGGCGCCGAATGTCGATGCATCGTGCACACCGTTCCACGGCGTCGGCGGCTGCGGTGCGCGCCAACGGAGCGGCCCGACCGGAGGAGCAGCATACGGGATGCCCTTGAACGCCAGCACGCCGCCTCCATCCCGCGGGCAGCCAGAGACGTGACCGGACCGGGTGCGAATCTGGCGGCCCGGTTCGGCGGCTTTCGGGACCATGGAGATATGCACAGTCGTACCCCTCATCATTCACGGGACCGAACCTTATCGACTTTCCCATTCGGATAATTTAGAGATACTGGCGTTCAATCACTAAGAACCGTCAATCCATGCGACAGCCTCTCCGCTACCCTTGGCTCAGCCTCGATGTGGACGACCGCGCGGCGCCCATCATCGCCGTGCGCGTCGACGTCATCGGGACCAAGGTGGAGGTGCCCGACCACCAGCACCGCAAAGGCCAGCTCGTCTTCGCGCTGAGCGGGGGCGTGACATGTCGGGTTCCCAGCGGCCTATGGATGGTGCCGCCGCACTGCGGGGTGTGGATTCCGGGCGGCATGGCGCACAGCAATATCGCGACGGCCAATGCTCGGATCTTCTTCGTGTATATCGAGCCGGGCGCTGCCGATCTGCCGGACCGGTGCTGCACGCTGTCGATCTCGCCGTTGCTGCGCGAATTGATCGTCGACCTCTCCGATCGCGCGCAGGACGATGCTGCGAGGAACGCACTCTTGACCAAGGTCCTGCTCAACGACCTGCCGCGGATGCCCGTGCAGCGGCTGCATCTGCCGATTTCGCCTGAGCCTCGCCTGAAGCGGATCGCCACGGCGTTGGCGGAAGACCCCGCCGACCGCAGCACGCTGGCGGAATGGGCGGGTCGGGTCGCCCTGAGCGAGAGCAGCCTCGCTCGTCTCGTGGTCAAGGAAACGGGCCTGACCTTCGGGCGCTGGCGCCAGCAATTGCACCTGATCGTGGCCTTGCGCGAGCTGGCCTCCGGCGCGAGCGTGCAGCAGGTGTCGGCCGATCTCGGCTACGAATCCGTCACGGCCTTCATCACCATGTTCAAGAAGGCGCTCGGAAAGCCGCCGGCGAAGTATCTCAGCAGCGTCACGCAGAGCGGCGGTTTTGGGGGTGTCGCTGGATGAGCCGTGGCTGGGAGTCCCGCCCATCGTGGTATACCGCATATGCACTCCAGGCCCCGGTCAACCCTATGATGTGGGCCGGTTTCCTCTCCGACATTTGTTCCGTAAAGTAGAGCCTGATGAACCTGCGACCTAGTGCGGGTCGAGCAAAGGATACTGCGGTGTCTGACCCTTCGTCCCCCGTCGGCTTGCCGCCGTTGCATATAGGAAAGATCCCGGATCCTCCGACGCGAGGAAGGATGCTCGACTTCCGTGCGATGACCCACGGTTGCCTGGTTTCGGATCCGGAAATGGCACGCCGCTTGGGCGATGCCTATCTTGTGATTCTGTATGGCGCCGAGGCGCGTGACCGACAGCAACCGCTTGTTGCTGCCGAACAGAACGATTGCTGGAAAATCGAGGGCAGTTGGAATCGGGATGGGGTAATGGGCGAGCAAGGAGGGTTCTATGCCACCATCTGGAAATACGATGGGCGGCTTGTCGATTTTGGAATTCACTTAAATATCAAATACAGCGCGGCTGATCGCGAGTTGATCAACAAGGCGATATCCGGAGCCTCTGGCGAATAACGACGCCAGGGGCGTCGTCCCTGACTTTCAGAGTCAGTAGGGACATTCAGGGCGGTGAACAGGAACATCCCGTTCCAGAATCGGTTCGTCCGGTAGGGCGACCGGCGCCGCCGGGAGTTGGGCATCATCATGTCTCCGGGGCCGGAGCAATTCGACTCCCGGCCTTTCCGCGTTTTAGCGGTTCTCAGCGGGGCTGGTCCACCGGGCTACCGTCGATGGTAACATTGTTCGTCTTCAGCTGAGCGTCATCATCGGCAGCAATGCCGGTTTGGGTGTGGATGATCCTGGTACCATTCAGGTCGGCCTTCGCGCGACCATTCAATTGGATGCCAACAGGGGAGTGCGAGAATACAGATCCGGTGTCCTTGAACATTGGTCCTTCTTGGGTAAATACTGCTGCAGATAGCGGCAGCATTGCGGCGACCAGCGGCTTGTCCCTCGCTACAAGATCCATTCGAAAAATCAACAGCAGACAAATCATCCCGGCACCCACAGCCGAGACGACATACCAGCCGAGGCTGAGATCTTTCGCCCACCAAATTGCAAGGGCGAGCGCGAGAATCAGAATTCCCTTGCCAATCGACCCACCTGCGATGGTCGAGAGCGGAATACTGACTATAGAGAGAACGGGACCAAAATATGGAGATTGGATTTTAAGTCGTACTGGATCAGTGCTCATCGGAGAGACTTTCCATTCCATGTCGGGGCGTTCCCTTTTACGAGACCAAATCTGCAAGGCGACGGGCGCTTTTCACCTCAAGCGTCATCTCGCGAAAAGCCGTGGGGGAGTCATCGCGCGGCACGCTTACTGTGAACAATTCACCCTGAAATATCTTTTTTTCCAGAAGATTGGTCGTGTGGTAACGCGCAGCATCTTCTTCTTCCGCGCCGAAATCAATTCGGCCATCTGGTAAAAGAATAACAGGAAACCGATTCCCTGGATTTCCCATTTCTCCCCACAGACCAAAATACACAACCTTCTGAGCCGGATTGCCGCTTGGGTCCAGAAACAGATCGAAATGATAGTCGTCGCGTCGTACTGCTTCCGCATCTCTGTGGATTAAATGTATTCGATAAAAATCATAGGTCATGGTCATTTCCGAGATGCCTCTGAGCTGTTGGTATTCGTTGGGTGCGTTATATCGCCGTGTAGGAGCGGCCAGGCGTCCCGGTAGGGTTCAAGCCAGCCACTTCCGCAACCGATCGGCAGGCCCATCCGATCATAGTCAGGCAACAGACGGCGCATATCGTGATCCTTGTGGGCTCGACCGCCGCGACCTGGGGTGCCGAGCCATTGGCGATGCGAGCGTCGGAGCACATCGGCCACGACAGCGCTTGGGACAACATGACAGGATGCTTCTCGCTCAAAGGTGGCCGCTCCGAAGTCGACGAATACGTAGAATATGGTCTCGCTGACAATTTCCTCGTGTTTGGCCTTCATGTGCCAGCCCTGGTCGGCACCCTTCCCGGATCGTGTTTTGACCTGAATTGCGCTGACGCGATGTCCGATGTCGTCGGTGACGATGATGTCGGCAAGTGGCACGCCTGTCGGCGCGAGAGCGGCGATAAGGCCCTGCCTCAGAAGCCGCCACATTACGTAATGTTCGCCGGCGGCGCCGATCAAAGTCGACTTTGAAGCGGTCGATTTCGGTCGACCGATCACGATTTGGTCAATCTTGGCGGACAGGTCTGCACGCAGAGGCGAAGGGCCGATGTGCATTGACGCTGCGTTTGGATGGGGAAGATCGTGAATTGCCCGAGACACTGCGAATAGTCTGTCGAGCAGCTATGACCGCATGCGGGTTCGATCTTCGTCAGATCAATGTCATCGGTACTGGCGCATCCAACCAGAGAGCCAATTAGGAATGAAATTGCCGCCATGCGCCACATCTTCCTATGCTCCCGAAAAATCCCCAGTACGTTGAAATCTATAGGTTGCTCAATTAGACCGCTAGCCTTTGAATAGGTTGCTCACGCTTTCCCGCTGGCGGGATTTCCGGTCATTTGTTGGATATTACTCGACAGAATCTGACGCGACGCTTTCCGGCGAGGAGGAACGCGTCATAATCGGCCTGCCGCCATGCCTCACGCTGAACATGCGACGGCGCGCTGAGCGTATTAGCCCACCATTGTAGTCGTTCGGCGCTTCGCGGGAGCGGCAAACCAAGGACATCCTCGATCTCACGGAAGGACAGCTCAAACAGCGTAGACGTCGCTGCATCAGGTAGTCGCGCAGTAGATCATATTTCGCCACGATTCCACCTTTCGCTCGATGCCGGACGGCTGAACCATGACAGATGAGATCGTGCAGCTTTTCCAGCCCGCTTATCGGCCCTGTGCCAATCGGTGCTCCGCCGGCGGCCGTCGCGGCTGAGTAGGGCGAAGCGGGCGAACAACACGATCGTCGTGCAGATCCCCGCGCAAGAAGTTAGCGTTGGGGCCGCGAGCTGCCGTTCGGGCGGTGCGCGTAGTAGAACCAGTGGTTGACTTGCGCTCGCGGCTCAGATCGGGATGACCGAATGGACCGAACTCGCCGCAGACCTCGCACGAATGAAGCCGAGGGACGGGCTCGGCCGGAGATGCGGGCGGTTTCGGCGGCGGAGAGGACATGCGCTTGCATCCCGCCAGCGTCGTCGGCGGTCAAGCCTCGCGCCGAACTCTCAAGTGCAAGAACGACCTGAAATGGGAATCGTGTGCGGCAAGGGACGAGCCAACAGGAGAGCGGCGTAGGGCCGACCCGGTACCTCGCCGTGCGTCCTTGGTGCTTATTCGGATTGCCGCTGAGAGAGGGCTGCGTTGCGCTAACCCGCACAAAGCTTGGCTGGGGCGGGAGGGATCGAACCTCCGAATGGCGGAATCAAAATCCGCTGCCTTACCGCTTGGCTACGCCCCACCGGTGCCGTTCGGGGGGCGCACCATAGCGAGATTGCCCCGGGGCTTCAACAGGCGAAAACGGTGATCTCAGGCCGCTTTCAGGCGGGTTGCGACGGCCCACCAGCCGGGCTCGGCGGCGGCGATCGCGGCGGCGGCGGCCGTGGCGGCGGCGGCGGTTGGGAACAGGGCGAAGCAGGTGGCGCCGCTGCCGCTCATGCGGGCGATCAGGCTGTCGGAAGCGGCTTCGAGCCGGGCCAGGACCTGGCCGATCACGGGCAGCAGCTCGACCGCCGGCCGGGTCAGGTCGTTGCCATAGGGCCGGAGCGCATCGGCGAGGGCTGCTGCATCGGTCGGGCTGGAGCGCAGCACGCCGCCGGCACCGGCGCCCTTTGAGAAATCGCCGCGCCGGGCCTGGAACACCTTCGGCGTCGGCAGCCCGACGCCGGGATTGACCAGGACGATCGGCGCCGCCGGCACGGGCGGGGCAGGGGCGATGCGCTCGCCGATGCCTTCGAGCCGGGCGGTGCGGGCGGCCAGGCAGACCGGCACGTCGGCGCCCAGCCGGAGGGCCAGTCGCGCCAGGTCGCCGGCATCGGGGGCGAGGCGCCAGAGCGCGGCCAAGGCTACGAGCGTCGCCGCCGCGTCGCTCGACCCGCCGCCGATGCCGGAGGCGACCGGCAGCCGCTTGGTCAGGGCGAGGGTCGCGCGCGGGGCCACGCCGGCTTCCGCCGCCAGCAGGCGTGCCGCCCTCAGCACCAGGTTCTCCGCCGGGTCGCCGACCAGGATCCGGCCGAACGGCCCGTCGAGGGCGAGCGTGAGCTCGTCGGCCTCGCGCGCCGTCAAGGTGTCGCCATACTCGGTGAAGGCGATCAGGCTATCGAGCAGGTGATAGCCGTCGGCGCGGCGGCCGACGACTTCGAGCGTGAGGTTGAGCTTCGCGGGCGCCGCGCGGACGATGTCGGTCATTTCAGTCTTCGTCGGGTCTGGGGCAGGCGGCTCAGGTGCCGCCGTGCGGGGCCGGCTCGGCCTCGGCGGCGTGCTTCGCCGGCTTGGCGCGGCCGGACGGCGCCCGGGCCGGCGGCTTGTCGAGCTTGGCCTCGATCGCCTTGGCCAGGTCCGGTTCCGGGTTAAGCCCGAGCGCCCGTTGCCATTGCAGCCGGGCCTCGTCGCGACGGCCACCCTGCCAATAGGCATCGCCCAGGTGGGCATTGATTTCCGCATCGGCCGGCTTCAGCTCGACCGCATGCTCGAGCGTCGTCTCGGCGTTCTTGTAATCGCCCAGGCGATAATAGGCCCAGCCCAGGCTGTCGACGATATAGCCGTCGTCCGGTCGCTGCGACACGGCACCCTTGATCAGCTTCAGCGCCTCCGGCAGGCGGTCGCCGCGGTCGACCATGGAATATCCCAGGTAGTTCATCACCGACGGCTGGTTCGGTTCGAGGGCGAGCGCCTTGCGCAGGTCGGTCTCGGCCTTGGGCCAGTTGCGCGCGCGTTCATAGGCGGTGCCGCGGGTATAGTAGAGCCCCCACCAGTTCGCCGTATCGGGATCCTTGATCCGGCCGAACGCCTGGTCGTAGGCGGCAATCGCCTGGGGATATCGCTTGTCGGCGCTCAGGCTGTTGCCGAGTTCGACCAGCGGCTCCGGCCGGTCCGGGCGCTGGGCCGCGAGCGCGTTCAGGTCGGCGCGCGCGCCATCGCCGTCGCCGTCCTGCTGCTTCAGCGCCGCGATGCGCAGGCGGGCGGTCCAGCCGAGCGTCGTCGCCGGGTCGAGGCTGGCATAGATCTCGCGCGCCAGGTCCGGGCGCTTCACCGCCTCGAACGCCTGCGCCAACACGATGCGCGCCTCAGGGAAGTCGGGCTTGAGCTCGAGCGCCAGGCGGGCGTTCAGCAGCGCCAGGTTCGGGGCATCGGCGCCGTTCATCAGGTTGCCGAGATCGAACAGGGCCTCCGCGACGCCCGTCGCCGTGTCTGGCACGAGCGGCGCCGGCACGGCACCGTTGGGCAGGGGAAAGCCCAGCTCGGCCTCGGTCGCGCCCAGGTATTTCGGATAGAGTGCCGCGGCCTCGTCCGGCTTGCCTTCGCGCGTCAGGAAATTGGCGACGAGCTGGACGACGCGCACCGGCGCGCCTTCGCCGAGGGCGGACCGATAGGCGGCCTCGGCACCCGGACGGTCGCCGGCCTGGTCGAGGATCAGTGCCCGATGCAGCGAGGCGATCTCGCCGAAGCCGCGTACGGCCTCCAGCTCCTGCAGCGACGGCTCGGCGCCGGCGGGCTTGCCGGCCGCGAGCCAGGCGCGGGTCAAGGCGCCGGTCACCCGGTAGACGTCCTGGCGCGGCAGCCGCGCCGCGGCGGCCCGGGCCTCGTCCAGGCGCCCGGCCTTGATGTCCTCGACGATCGCCAGCAGGTTGACCAACGGGGCCGACGGGTTGGCGGCCAGCAACGGTTCGGTCAGCTTGTTCGCCATGTCGAGCTTGCCGTTGACGATGGCCAGCACGAACAGGTGGCCGGCGATCTCGCCGTTGGTCGGATCCTGGGCGAGCGCGGCCTGATAGAACGCGAGCGAATCGGCGAAATCGTGCTGGTTCTGCGCTACCAGGCCGATCAGGTAGGCGGAATGGGACGAGGGCAGGTCGCGATGGGTGTCGATCTGCCCCTGGCCGACCTCGTTGCCGCTATCGGCCAGGCCCGATGCGCCCGAGGACGGCGTGATTTCGGCGCAGGCGCCGAGCGCCAGCAGGGCGACCAAGGCCACGGCGCGCCTCAGCCGGCCTGGGCCCGTCGGGCGTGCCGTCATCGTGCGGAGCACTTGCTCCCTTTCGCAGCCCGTCACTTCCATCACGCTCCCACCGTACCGGATGGACCGGCCGTCTGCCGGCCCCTCGGTGCCCTTCGCATTACATATTGGGATAATTGGGGCCGCCGCCGCCTTCCGGCACCGTCCAATTGATGTTTTGGGTCGGGTCCTTAATGTCGCAGGTCTTACAATGCACGCAATTCTGCGCATTGATCTGCAGCTTCGGGTTCGCGCCCGCGGCATCCTTCACGATCTCGTAAACGCCAGCCGGGCAGTAATATTGCTCCGGCGAGCCATAGAGATCGTAGTTGATCCGGATCGCGACCGACGGATCCTTCAGCTTCAAGTGGGCCGGCTGGTTTTCCTCGTGGTTGGTGTTCGAAATGAACACCGAGGACAGCCGGTCGAAGCTGATCTTGCCGTCGGGCTTCGGATAGAGTTTGGGCACGACGTCGCGTTTGGGCTTCAACGCCTCGTGGTCGCCATGGCGATGGCGCAGGGTCCAGGGCGCCTTGCCACGGAACAGAACGGTGTCGAGCGCCGAATAGACGAAGCCGCCCCAGAAGCCCCATTGGAACGACGGCCGGATGTTGCGCACGCCGTGCAGCTCGCTCCACAGCCAGGTCTGTTCCAGCGCCGGGCGATAGTCGGCCGACTGGTCGCCATCGAACTTCGCGAACACTTCCTCGGCAGCGACCATGCCGGATTTCATCGCGGTATGGGTGCCCTTGATCTTGGGCACGTTCAGGAACCCGGCCGTGCAGCCGATCAGGCAGCCGCCGGGGAACGACAGTTTCGGCACCGACTGGAAACCGCCCTCGTTCAGCGCGCGGGCACCATAGGCGATGCGCCGGCCGCCCTCGAAGAACGGCCGGATCGCCGGATGGGTCTTGAAGCGCTGGAATTCCTCGAACGGCGACAAGGTCGGGTTCTGGTAGTCGAGCCCGATGACATAGCCGACGGCGACCTGGTTGTCCTCCAGGTGGTAGAGGAACGACCCGCCATAGGTCGCCGTGTCCATCGGCCAGCCCGCGGTATGGATGATCAGGCCCTGTTGGTGCTTGGCCGGATCGACCTCCCACAATTCCTTGATGCCGATGCCGTAGGTCTGCGGATCGACGCCGTCGCGCAAGGAGAAGCGCTCGAACAGGGTCTTGGTCAGCGAGCCGCGGCAGCCTTCGGCGAACATGGTGACCTTGCCGTGCAACTCCATGCCCGGCTGATAGGCGTCGGTATGCTGGCCGTCCTTGCCGATGCCCATGTCGCCGGTGGCCACGCCCTTGACCCGGCCGGCCTCGTCGTACAGCACCTCGGCGGCGGCGAAGCCCGGATAGATCTCGACGCCCAGCTCTTCGGCCTGGGTGCCGAGCCAGCGACAGAAATTGCCCAGGCTGATGATGTAATTGCCGTGATTGTTCATCTGCGGCGGCGTCGGCAGGCGGATCGCCTTGGTTTCGGTCAGGAACAGGAAGCGGTCTTCCTTGGCCTCGGTATTGAGCGGGGCGCCGCGTTCCTTCCAGTCGGGAATGAGCTCGTTCAGGCTGCGCGGCTCCAGCACCGCGCCCGACAGGATGTGCGCGCCGACCTCGGAGCCTTTTTCGAGCACGCAAACCGAGAGCTCGCGCTCCGCCGCTGCGGCCAACTGCTTCAGCCGGATCGCGGCACTCAGGCCCGACGGGCCGGCGCCGACGATGACGACGTCATATTCCATGCTCTCGCGTTCCATCGAGCCTCCTTGAACGCGGGCGCCCGGCGTTGCAACGCCGTTGCGCCCGATACCTATCCCCCATAGACCTATATAACGGCCCTGGACGTTTTATAGCCGCATTTTACCGAACACCTACCCCGGAAGACGCATGCTGCGCGAGCGATTGCTGGAAGAGCTGCTGGCCTGGACGCTGGCGATGGGGGCCGACGAGGCGATCGGCGAGGTCGCGGTCGACCGTTTCGCCGAATCCGAGCGTCGGGCTCAAATGCTCGCCGCCGGCAAGACGACGGCGCCCGTCACGCGATCTGTGCCGCCCGCGGCGGTGAAGCCCGCCGCACCCTCCACCCCGGTCGCCCAGGCGCCCCCTGTGACGCCGCCCCGCGCGGTCCCAGCGCTCGACGGGGGGCTGGCGGCGACGATCGAGGCGGCGCGCGCGGCGGCGGCCGGCGCCGACAGCCTGGAGGCGCTGCGCGACGCCGTCATGGCGTTCGACGGCTGCAGCCTGAAGAAGACCGCGACCAACACCGTGTTCGCCGATGGCGTGCCCGACGGTGGCCTGATGCTGATCGGCGAGGCGCCGGGCGCCGACGAGGATCGAATCGGCCGCCCGTTCGTCGGCGTGTCGGGCCAGTTGCTCGACCGGATGCTGGCGGCGATCGGCCGGTCGCGTCAGACCGACACCTATATTACCAATACGCTGTTCTGGCGGCCGCCCGGGAATCGGAAGCCGACCGAGAGCGAGATCGCGATCTGCCGCCCCTTCGTCGAGCGCCATATCGCCCTGGTGCGACCACGACTTCTAGTATTGGTAGGCGGCACCGCCTCAGCCGCGATGTTGCCCGGAAGCCCTGGGATTACAAGACTTCGCGGGCAATGGCTGGCACTAGACGTGAACGGCCTCGCCCAGCCGGTTCAAGCAATCGCAATGTATCATCCGTCGTTTCTGTTGCGGTCGCCGGAGCGCAAGCGTGAGGCATGGGCTGATCTACTATCCATCAAGTCCAGACTAAAAGAACCGGTACAATAGCCTGAAGAAAAGCGAAGCTATTCGGGAAATATTCGAGATATAAAAAAAGCATTAAAAATTTTATGCTTGTAGAGGTTGGAATTTTCCTCTATCTCTCTCGCCATGACTGGAACACATAGGGGCGGCCGTCCCAAAAGGACTTGGCCTACGGTGATCCTTTGCGCCTTTGCGGCAACCCTCGTTATCGGGGTTGCCGTGAGCCCTGCTGCCGCGCTGGCCGCCGGCTCGGTGCAGACGGCGACCCTCCCCGTCAATCCGCCGATCGACCCCAATCTGGTTCAAAGCCTGCCGGCATTGCTGGGCGACATGGATTCGTCGCGCTATGCCGCGATCTTCGCGCTGCAGGATGAAGCGAACTGGAAGGCCGCCGACGCCCAGATCGTGGCGCTCGCGGACAAGTCGCTGCTGGGCACGGTCCTGGCGCAGCGCTACCTGTCGGTCAAATACCACACGAGTTTCGTCGAAGCGCGCGAGTGGCTCGAGCATTATGCCGACCTGCCGGAAGCCCAGGCGGTCTGGGTGCTCGCCAAGAAGCGCGCCGCCGGCAAGCCGATCCCGTCGCCGATCCTGGCGAGCGCCCAGGTGGCCAGTCCGATCGTTACCGTCACGAGCCCGGGTGCCGCGACGGTGCATCCGGCCACCGATGCCGGCGTGCCCAAGCTGCCGGCAGAGCCGCGCGGCGTGAACATCCAGCCGCCGGCACGGTTCGAGGCCGGGCTGGCATCCTGGCGCAACAAGAAATATGCCGAGGCTGCCACCTCGTTCGAGGCGGTGTCGCGTTCGACCGACGTGCCCAGCTGGTATGTCGCCGCCGGGGCCTTCTGGGCAGCGCGCGCCCATCTGGTGCTGCGCGAGCCGCAGAAGGTCGATCCGCTGCTCGAGACCGCGGCCCAGCAACCCCGCACTTTCTACGGCCTGCTCGCGCGCCGCATGCTGGGCGTCGAGCCGGACATGCGCTTCGGTGCGACGCCGCTTGCCGCCGGCGAGATCGCCCAGCTCGAGGCCTTGCCCGGCGGCCGCCGCGCCCTGGCGCTGGTCCAGGTCGGCGAGACCGATCGGGCAGAGGCCGAGCTGCGCGCGCTCACCTCCCGCTCGACGCCGGGCCTGGCCGATGCGATCGTGGCGCTGGCCGACCTCGCAAACATGCCGGCGCTGTGCCTGGCTTTGTCGTCGGGCCGCAAGGGTGCCGACGATCGCCATGACGACGCCGCCTATCCAGTGCCGCGCTGGGAGCCGCGCAACGGCTTCTCCGTCGATCGGGCCCTGCTGTTCGCGCTGATGATGCAGGAATCGCGGTTCGACGCCGACGCGCAGAGCGGCTCGGGTGCTGCCGGCCTGATGCAGCTGATGCCCGAGACGGCCCGCAGCGTGGCGCGGCGCGCCGGGATCCATTTCAACGGTGTGGACGATCTGGTCGATCCGGTGCTGAACCTCAGCATCGGCCAGGAATACGTGAAGCAGCTGATCGAGCATGCCCAGATCAACGGCAATCTGATCCTGCTGCTGGCCGCCTACAATAGTGGCACCGCGCCCTTGAACCGCTGGCAGAACCAGCCGGAATACCAGCACGACCCGCTGCTGTTCATCGAAAGCCTGGCGACTACGCCGCAACGGCTCTATGTCGAGCGCGTGCTGACCAACATGTGGATCTATCGCCAGCGCCTGGGCCAGATGGTGCCCGACCTGGACGCGCTTGCGGCGAACGAATGGCCGACCTATGTCTCGGCCAACGCTTCGTCGCAAGGGGTCCAGCATGCCGCGGCTCGATGATTCAAGACCGTTCCTCCCCGTCCAGATCGCCGTCCTGACCGTTTCCGACACGCGCACGCTCGATGACGACAAGTCGGGCTCGGCGCTGGCGGAGTTGATCGCGCGCGACGGCCACACGCTCGCCCAGCGCCAGATCGTGCGCGACGATCAGGCCGCGATCGTGGCCCAGCTCGAAACCTGGATCGCCGATCCGGAAATCGACGTGGTGATCTCTACCGGCGGTACCGGCGTCACCGGCCGCGACGTGACACCCGAAGCGTTCCAGTCGGTCTTCGAAAAGGAAATCCCCGGCTTCGGCGAGATGTTCCGCTGGCTCAGCTGGCAGAAGGTCGGCACCTCGACGATCCAGTCGCGCGCCACCGCCGGCGTCGCCCACGGCACCTACCTGTTCGCGCTGCCCGGTTCGCCCTCGGCCTGCCGCGATGCCTGGGAAGACATCCTGAAGCACCAGCTCGACAATCGGTATCGGCCGTGCAATCTGGTCGAACTGATGCCGCGCCTGGAAGAGCATCGGCGCTGACCCCAAGGGCCATCTTGTTCGATCCCACGTCCGCAGACCACCGTGCCGCTCTCGTCGACCGCTTGCGCCGCCGGTGGCCCGACATCGCCGTGGCCGATCTCGTGCCGCTGCCGATGAAAGGCGTTGCCCATGATCACCTGGCGCTACCGGGCCTCGGCCTCGTGGTGCGGGTGCCCCGGCTCAGCCAATGGTCCATGCCCGCGGAGGCTGCGCTCGTCTATCAGTCCGAAGGGTTCCGTCGTGCGGCGCCCAGCGGCGTCACCCCCCATTTGCACATGGTACTGCCGCCCGACGAGCTGCTGCTGCGCGGGGCGCTCGTCGTCGATTTCGTCGCCGGCCGGGCACCGCGCCTGCCGGACGAGTTGCTGGCGCTGGCCCAGGCGCTGGCGGCGATCCACCGGGTGCCGACCATCCCGCCGCGCCGCCGGCCGCCGCTTGCGGATCATGCGCCGAACCCGATCGCGGCCACGGTCAGCCTGCTCGACAATCACGCGCGCTTTCTCGCCGAGGATGGCGTGCTGCCAGGCGTGCGGCAGGCGCTGACCGAGCAGCTCGCCTGGGCGCATGCTCTCGCCCGTACGGCGGAGACTGCGGCAGTCTCCGCTCCTATCACCCTGGTCGCCACCGACACGCACCCGGGAAATTTCCTGGTCGGTTCCGACGGCATCGCCCGCTTCGTCGACCTGGAGAAGGTGCTGTACGGCCTGCCCGCGATCGATCTGGCCCATGCCACGCTCTATACCTCGACCCAGTGGGATCGGGAGGTGATGGCCACGCTGGACGCCGGCGATCTGGCGCGGTTCCACCAGGCCTATGCCGAGGCGGTCGGCCCCGCCGCCTGGGGCCGGCTCGAACCCTGGGTCGTGCCCGCGCGGCGGCTGACGTGGCTCCGGACCACGCTCTGGGCGATCCGGTGGCGGGCTTTGGCGGCGAGCGATCCCGACTGGTCGTCCGACCGGATCGAGCCGGCGCTGATCGCCCATATCCAGGCCCGCGTGGCGGACTTCACGGCCCCCGCAACCATCGAGCGGATGCGGGCCGAACTGGCGTGTTGAGGAACAGATCCCTCGCCCGAGTCGGGCCGGGTTTGTTCGCTCTTTGATCTGTTTTCGATCTTCTTTTGATCTCATTGCTACAACCACGGAGGGCGGCGCTTTTGGCCGATCGAACCCATCGCGTGCAGCAGTACAGGTCGGCCCTGGCGGGCGTCGATGCGATGAGCCTCGTGTCGAGCCACGTCTTTCCCCGCCACGCGCACGATCACTTCGGCATCGGCGTCATCGCCTTCGGTGCGCAACACTCGTGGAGCGGCATCGGCCCGGTCGACGCGGGCGCGGGCGACACGATCATGGTCAATCCCGGCGAGATGCACGACGGGGCGCCGCTCGCCGGCGCGGCGCGCGGTTGGCACATGTTGTATTTCGACCCGGCCGTGCTGGCTCACCAGATGGCCGAGGAGATGACGCGGCCGATCGAGATCGCACGGCCGGCTGTGTCCGACCCGATGCTCGCGGCGCGGTTCCAGCGACTGTTCGTCCGGTTGACCGCACCGGCGCCGGACCTGCTGGCCGTCGAGGAAGACCTGCTGCGCTCCGTCATGCATGTTCTGCGGCACCATGGGGTCGCGCGACCGGTCGCGGCCGGCCCGTCGCCCGCCGTCGCAAAGGCGTTGCAGCGTCTCGACGAGGCGCCGGAGCTGCCGGTGTCGCTGGGCGAACTGGCGGCGCTGTCTGGTGTCAGCCGCTTCCAGCTGTTGCGCGGCTTCGCCCGTGAACTGGGTGTCACGCCGCATGCCTATCTGGTGCAGCGGCGCGTGCGCCTGGTCCGGCGACTCCTGGCGGCCGGCCAACCCCTGGCCCAGGCCGCCGGCGATGCCGGCTTCGCCGACCAGAGCCACATGACCCGCGCCTTCGTGCGCCAGTTCGGCGTTACCCCGGGGCGCTACCGGGCGGCCATCGCCTAGCCTGCAATTTCCTTCAAGACGTCCCGTCGGCCGTAGCCGATAAGCCGTGCCGGGATCGGCAAACGAGGACAGTCACGATGAGCGAAGCCTATGTGCACGGCTATGAACCGCACGAGAGCGAGCGCCTGCAGACCCAGGCCGGCACGCTGGTCGACCTGCTGCACCGGGACACGCGCTATCCGCCGGGCAGCAGGGTGCTGGAAGCGGGCTGCGGGGTCGGCGCCCAGACCGTCACGCTGGCACGCCAGAGCCCGGATGCCTGGTTCACCTCGATCGACATTTCCGCGGAGTCGGTCGCGGCCGCCCGGCGCGCGACGGATGCTGCGGGCTTGGCCAACGTGGAGTTCCAGCAGGCCGACCTGTTCGCCTTGCCCTTCGCGCCGGAAAGCTTCGACCATGTCTTCGTCTGCTTCGTGTTGGAGCATCTGGCGCGCCCGGTCGAGGCACTGGCGATCCTGCGCGACCTTCTGAAGCCCGGCGGCACGCTGACGGTCATCGAGGGCGATCACGGATCGGCCTATTTCCACCCCGACAGCGCCGCGGCGCACCAGGCGATCCAGGCGCAGGCCGAACTGCAACGCTGCGCCGGCGGCAATGTGCTGATCGGCCGCCAACTCCATCCGCTGATGGTCGCGGCCGGCCTCGACCGGGTGCAGGTGTCGCCGCGCATGGTCTATGTCGACGGCAGCCGGCCCGATCTGATCGACGGCTTCACCCGCAAGACCTTCACCGCGATGATCGAGGGGGTACGCGAGAGTGCGATCGCCGGTGGCGTCATCGAGGCCGATGCTTTCGACGCCGGCATCAGGGCGCTGCACCGGACCGCCGAGGATGACGGCGTGTTCTGTTACACCTTCTTCAAGGGCGTCGGACAGAAGCGATAGGCGGCGGATGTTCTTGATATGTTCCTTGGACGGGCCTATCTTTCGCCCATGGACGAGATCAACCGGAAAGAGCCACGCAAGGGACGGGGCGCGCTGACGAACGCGGTCGGGCGGTTCGAGGGCTACGACCATGTCGCCATCGACGACGGCTGGGGCGGCGCCGATGAACCGGTGCTGCCGCTGGGCACGACGGTGACTGAGGACACGACCCGCACGATCGTCGCGCGCAACCGATCGCCGGACGTGCCGTTCGACCGCTCGATCAATCCGTACCGGGGCTGCGAGCACGGCTGCGTCTATTGCTTCGCCCGACCGACCCACGCCTATCTGGGCCTGTCGCCCGGCCTCGATTTCGAAAGCCGGCTATTCTACAAGCCGCGCGCGGCGGAACTGCTGGCCAAGGAATTGTCGGCGCCGTCCTATCGCTGCCAGCCCATGGCGATGGGTACCAACACCGACCCGTATCAGCCGATCGAGCGCGAGCGCCTGGTGACGCGCCACGTGCTGGAGGTGCTGCGCGATTTCAATCACCCGGTCGCGATCGTGACCAAGGGGGCACTGGTCCAACGCGACATCGACATCCTGGGACCGATGGCGGTCAAACGCCAGGCCAAGGTCGCGGTCTCGATCACCACGCTGGACCGCTCGCTGGCCCGGCGCATGGAGCCGCGGGCGGCGACGCCGGAACGGCGGCTGGAGACGATCCGCGTGCTGGCGGATGCCGGCATCCCGGTCGGCGTGATGGCCGCGCCGATGATCCCGGGCCTGAACGATCACGAGTTGGAGGCAATCCTGGAAGCCGCGAAGGCGGCGGGCGCCGACACGGCCGGCTACGTGACCCTGCGCCTGCCGCTCGAGATCAAAGACCTGTTTGCCGAATGGCTCGAGGCCCAGGTGCCGCTCCGCGCCAAACATGTGCTGACCCTGATCCGGGACATCCGCGACGGACGACTCAATTCCGCCCAGTTCGGCGAACGGATGCGCGGCAACGGCGCCTATGCCGACCTGTTGAGCCAGCGCTTCCGGCTTGCCCAGAAGCGTATCGGCCTCAATCAGGCCCGCGACCTGCAGCACCTGGATTGCACCCAATTCCGCCGGCCGGCCCGGGCGGGCGATCAGTTGAGTTTGTTTTAGGGGATAGGGGGAAGACGCCGGCGCCGATCTCGCGACAGTCACGGCAGTCCGGCTCTCCTCCTCCGTCATTCCCGCACAGGCGATCCAGCGTTACGCGCGGCAGCAGCGGAGAGAGTCTCGTCTCGCTTATATCGAAAGATAGTACATGCCCTGACGCCTGCGCGCGGATGACAGGGGTCTTGCCGGAACCGCGCTCTTTCGCCCTCAGCCCCGCTCGTACAGCGTCACCGCGGCGGCCAATTGGCGGATGTCGCGCAGGGCTTTCCAGTCGGCCGCGTGGTCGCCGGCTTCGCGGACCAGGGCCTGATAGTCGCGCCGGGCAGCACCGGGGAACAGGTCGCCGTAGCGGCGCAAGGCCGGGACCTGAAAACGTGCGGCGTCGGCGAAGATCTTGTCGAGCCAGATCTGGTCCAGGGCCGGTGCATCCGAATGGACCTCCAGGCCGCCCAGGGCGATGGCGATCTCATGGGCGGCTTCGCCCGGCGATAGCCCTTCGCGCTCCAGGCGTTCGCGGCTGATGCCGTGGATCTCCTCGGCTTCGTCCTCCCAACCGTGCCAGGTCGGCGCCGGCTTGATCAGGATGTGACCCTCGCGACCGCTGTCGAGCACGCGCCAGGCGACGGAAACCGGCCAACTGTCCGGCCCCAGGCCTGAGCTGTCGATGTTGATGATCGCCCGGCGGCTGGGCTTGCGGGCGCGAAGCCGCAGGGAACGGGCAGCGAGGCGCGGGAAGGTCCAAGTCGTCGATCGCAACGCGTTCATCTCTGTCGCCCCGGTCCGGATCTGATGGAGCGCGGACGTTAGAACAAAAAAGGAACAAAGTCTCGCGGTTTCTTGATCGGGTAGCTTCGGGCCCGGGGCGAACTCCGGACCCGAGAGCGTCCCGGCTTCAGTCGGCCTTGGGCGGTTGTCGGCCCAGGCTGCCGTCGGCCAGGCTCGACTTCAGCATCAGGCCCATGAGCGCGCCCAGCATGCCCTGGTCCTGGCCGCCGCCTTCGCCGCTCGATCCCACCTGGATCTGCGGCACCAGCTGCAGGTGGCCCCGCTCGGCCGCTTCGGCAAAGCGGGTCAGCACCATTTCGGTCAGGCGGAACTGCGCACCGCCATAGGCGTCGACCTGGGCCTTGGTGGCGCTGGCCGTCGCATCGCCGACCGCCTTGACCCGCGCGGCCTCGCCCTCGCCGTCGAGCGTCTTGCGGCGACGCTCGGCCTCCGCGGTCAGCACCGTCTCCTCGGCCGTGCGCTTGGCCAGCTCGACCTTGGCACTGCCCTGGTTCTGGGCGACCTCGATCGCGATCTTGGATGCGGTCAATGCGGCTTGCTGGGCGGCGATCGCCCGGGTTTCGTTCAGCGCCTTCTCGCCGATCGCGGCTTCCTGCTGGCTCTTGTAGGTCTCGACCTGTTCGCGCGCCACCTCGCGCTGGCGCAACTGGTCGAGGATCCGCTCGATGCTCTGGTCGCCGGCCAGCGAGCGCGGCGTACCGATCATCACCTCCTGCAGTTCCAACGAATAGCGCTCGAACTTGATCTTCATATCCTGGGTCGCGATGTCCTGGATCTCCGACCGGCGTTGCAGCAGTTGCAGCAGGGTCTGGGTCTGGCCGGAGTTCTTGAAGTATGAGCTGACCATCGGATCGAGCGTCTGCTCGACCAGCTTCTGCACGTCGCCGAAGCGCTGGATGACCTCCGGCGCCTTGGTATAGTCGATGTGGATCACGACCGAGAGCGGCAGGCCGGTTTCGAACGCGTCCCTGGTGATCAGGCTGATCTCGGCCAGGTTTTCGTCGAGCTTGTGGCCGCCAACCTCGCCCCGCACCCATTTCAGCATGAAGCTGGTCGTGGGCACGAGGATGACCTTGCCGGCGAAGGCGTTGAACGAATATTTGCCGGGCAGCAGGGGCTCCTTGCGCACGCCGCGAAATCCGTTCGCCACCAGCTGGCCATGCTTGTAGTCGGCGGTCGTCAGGTCCTCGCCGGTCGGGCCGGTATAGGAGATGACGACGCCGGCATAGCCCACCGGCACGATCGTCTTGCCGATCTGCTCGACCGTCGAGAACAGGCGGTTCAGGTAGTAGGTGCCTTCGGTCAGCACCTGCAGCTGGCGGCCGCGATAACCGCCGGCCTTCAGGAATTTCTCCGGATCCTGGAAGCCGTTGTGGAACGTCTCCGGATGCGACGAGTTGGTGCCGACCTCGGGCGCGATGATCTCGCCCGACGGCAGCGACGGGCCGTCATGGATGGTGACGATGCCGATCTGGTCCTCGACCGCACTGATCACCAGCGGGACGAAACCGTCGCGGCTCTCGATGTCCCGGCGCATTTCGTCGAGCATCCGCTGCTGGTCGCCGCCGATGCTGAGCGCATAGTCGCGCTCGGCCGTCAGCACGATGAACTGCGCCAGGTTGATGGCATGCAGCCCCTCGCGCAGGATCTTGCGCTGCAGGCCCTTCTGCCCGCCGTTGGTCAGGAACGCGCGCACATCGTGGAAATCGGCGGCGACCGCGTTCGACGCGAGCGTCTGGGTGGCGTCCAAGGTCTTGCCGTCGCAGGCATAGACATAGGCGATCGTGTTTTGCGGCACCGACACCAGGTCCGAGCGATGGATGCGATAGGTGAACGGCGACCAGAAGAAATGGACGCCGCCGCGACGGATCTCGGGTTGATAGCCGGCCTCGCCGTTGAGCGCGATGATGCCGCTCTTCAGCGAGCCCGAACTGCTCCACAGCTTCTCGACGATGCCGATGCGGCTGTTGGGGATATAGCGGACCATGCCGGAGACACGGACGAACAACAGGATCATCACAAGCAGCACGACGGGGCTGGCATAGCCCAGCAGGCTGCCGAGATCGAAGGTAGGGACCATGGGGGAGCGCGCCTCCTAAGCGCGTGAGACGTGCCAACCGCGCGCGAAAGCGCTGCGCAGGACACGCATAGGTACGTAAGCCATCCGGACGCGGTTACCCTTGCGATCTATGCATGTCAGGCTGAGCGCCGACCGGCTTTACAACCGCGAAAGGCCCGCCGTCACCGGTGGATCGCCGTGACGATCTCCGCGCCGGCACGCAGGTATCCCCGATACATACCGGACGTGTTGAACGGCAGGGCGAGTGCGCCGCTCCGGTCGAGTGCGATCAGGCCGCCCTGTCCGCCGACGCCGGGCAGCCCCTCCACGACCCGTTCGGCAGCGTCGGCCAGCGAACTGCCGCCATAGGCCATGCGCGCCGCCACGTCGTAGGCGGCGACGGCGCGGATGAATGCCTCGCCCGTCCCGGTGGTCGAAACCGCGGCCGTCGCGTCGTCGGCATAGCAGCCGGCCCCGATCACCGGCGTGTCGCCGACGCGGCCCGGGCGTTTATTGGTCATGCCGCCGGTCGAGGTCGCGGCGGCGAGCCGGCCCTGGGTGTCGAGCGCTACGGCGCCGACGGTGCCGACCCGGTCGGTGACGGATTGCCCGTCATGGTCGAGCATCACGCCGCGGCCGTCGGCCTGGACCCGGCGCAACTGGGCCAGCCGTTCCGGCGTGGTGAAATACTCCGGCGCGACGAGTTCCATGCCCTGGGCGGACAGGAAGCGTTCTGCGTCCGCGCCAGCCATCAGGACATGGCCCGAGCGTTCCATCACCAGGCGCGCACCCAGGATCGGGTTGCGGACGCGGGTGACCGCCGCCAGGGCGCCGGCGCGCCGGGTCGTGCCCTCCATGATCGCCGAGTCGAGCTCGTGGCGCGCGTCCGCGTTCAACACCGCGCCCTTGCCGGCATTGAACAGCGGGCAATCCTCCAGCGCCACGACCGCCGCGGTCACCGCATCGAGCGCCGAGCCGCCGCCGGCGAGCACAGCCGCACCCTGCTCGATCGCGTGACGCAGGCCGGCGTGATACGCCGCCGCGAGGTCGGGGGTCAACGCCGCGCGGTCGATCGTACCGGCGCCGCCATGAACGGCGAGGGTATAGGCCACCATGTTCTGTACTCTCACGCTTCGGGATCGACTTTCCACCAAGCTGTAATACACCGAGGCAGCCGTGCGCTACTGCAAGTCCGCGCAATAACGCTTGCCGGCCGGATCATTTTGCACTGCAATGGAACTGCAGGGTGGAGTATCCGTTTGCCAGGCGCGATCGCCCCCCGTCCACAGCATCATCACTGCCGCCTTCGCGCACATTCGATATCGGAAGACTGCCGAGCTGGTCTTTCGTGCGGGAGAGTGACGGATGGTGCTGCGATTTTCCGGCCGGGCTCTGTGGGTCTGCGTTTGCCTGGCGCTGATGGCCTGGTGCCCGGCAGCCCTGGCCCAGGGGGTAACGTCCGGCGGCTTCGCCGGCAACTACTACACCAACACCAGTTTCACCGGCATCCCCGCCTTCCAGCGCCGCGACAACCGGATCGATTTCGTCTGGACCGGCAGCGGCATCGGCGGCTCGACCTCGCCGGAATTCGCCGGGGTCGGGCGCCAGGCCTTTTCTGCGAGCTGGACCGCGCAGATCCTGGCCGCGACGTCGGAGACCTACAGCTTCGCGCTGACGACCCAGAGCGCCGTCGCCCTCTACATCCGCCCGAGCGGCAACTATCCCTGGACGACCGTGATCTCGGATTTTGGCGGCGGCCTCGCCACGCGCCAGGGCACGATGGCGCTGGTCGCCGGCAAGAGCTACCAGCTGCTGCTCTACTACTGGCAATACACCCCGACGGGTCGGCTGACGCTCGCCTGGGGCAGCCCTTCGATCCCGATGGCGCCGCTCGAGGCGGCGATCCCGCTCGGCGTCAACATCGCCTACACCAGCCCGAACGATCCGACCCTCATCTTCGCCGACACGGTGCGACAGGCGGCGGCATTCCAGAGAAATTCGAGCTACCTGAGCTTCAACGCGCCGGTGCCGGTCGACGCCCAGGGCTGGCCCACGACCGACGCAACCCTGCCGCTGTGGAGCGAGCCGCGCGAGCCGGAAGGCACCTACCTGCTGTCCTTCACCGGCCAGGCCCAGGTGACGGACTGGCTCGCCGTCGGCGGCTTCGCGGCGGGCGGCGTGCCCTATGGCCAGACCCTGCCGGCCGGCGTCGGCTATGACCCGTCGACCAACACCACGACCGCACAATGGATCGTGCCGGCGACGACCAGCACGACCAGCGGCGCGTTCATCGGCTTCGTGAACAGCCGGCGCACCCCGGCCTCCGCCGTCGGTTCCGGCGTCACGAATGTCCAGATCATGCGCCCGCTCGCCCGCGGCAGCAGCACGAGCCATCCGCCGGGCGAGCTGTTCACGGCCGATTTCAAGAAGCTGGTCGCGAACTTCACGGTCATTCGCTACATGGACTATCTGGCGACCTACGCCAACAACCAGCATGTCTGGTCGGACCGGGTGAAGCCGACCGACCGGACCCAATACCAGGCCCAGGCCGGCTATGGCTGGCAGGGCAAGGGCGGGGCCTGGGAATATGCCGTCGAGCTTGCGAACGAGACCGGCAAGGACATGTGGATCAACCTGCCGCTGCTGGTCGACGACGATTACGTGACCAGGCTGGCGCAACTGCTGGCCTACGGCAGCGACGGCACCAATCCCTATACGGCCCCGCAGGCCAACCCCGCCTACCCGCCGCTCAATGCCGGCCTCAAGGTCTATGTCGAATATTCCAACGAGATCTGGAATACCTATTTCCCGATGTATCACACGAACGCCGTGCTGGCGCAGCAGGCGGTCGCGGCCGGCGGCTCGCCGTTGAATTTCGACGGCACGACCAACACGGCGGTCTGGGCGCACCGCCGGGTCGCGGAACGGACCAGGGAGATCAGCGATCTGTTCCGGGCGGTCTGGGGCGGCGCCGGCATGATGACGCGCATCCGGCCGGTGCTCGAATGGCAATATGGCGATTCGCTCGGCACCGGCAGCGACGGGCTGAAATTCCTCGAATATTACTACGACAATGCCGACGGCCATGCCCATGTGGCCAGCCCGCAGCCGGTCAGCCACTATCTCTGGGGCGGCGGCGGTGCCTGGTACGCGCTGCCGACCGATACCGAGGCAACGACCATCCCCGCGATCTATGCCTCCGGCCTGGATCTGGCCCTGCCCGCCACCACCACGACGGATGCGGCCTGGACGCTCGCCTACGGGCTCCAGGAACTAGGCTACGAGGGCGGCTTCTACGTCGGCGCCAACAATGTTTCGGCCACCGACAGCGCCGCCCAGACCCAATTGCAGAGCGACGCGAATCTCGATCCGGCCGCCGCCGGGTTCGAGACCCAGAGCATCAACCTGTTCTTCCAGAAAGGCGGCAACGTCCCGCTGATCTTCACCACGAGCGGCGAGCAGTATGGCATCGCCTATCCGACGATCCATGAACAGAACACGCCGAAGATGCGCGGCATCCTGGCTGCCACCGGGACATCGCGGCCGCCGGCGACGGTCGGGATCACCGCGCTGGGCAGCCTGCCGGTCGCCTCGGCCACCGTCGCCAACGGGCCGACGCAACTGAAGGGCGTACTGGGCAACGTCGGCGATTTCGTCGGCTGGTCGCTCAATATCGCCGCCGCAGGCACCTATACCGTGACGACGGATGCCGCGGCCGTGAACCAGCAGATCCTGGTCGATGGCGCCTTGGTCGGCACCACGAGCTGGACGGGTGTCCTCAGTCGCGGGTTGCATGGTATCAGAATACGATCTGCCGCTCCGGTCGCGATTCGAGATCTCGTCGTCACGCAGTGAATAATGGATCGCAGGCTGATCCCGCTCCATCTTAATCTAATAGATAAAATTCTATTAAAATTCGCGACATAATTTCTCGCGGCAGGTATTTGTGCATTCAACGACCTGCAAAGATTGAACGGATGCAGATTTCGCTTTATTAAGGTCGTGTCTCTTTTGAGGCAACGACGGCATGGCAATACGCGCCGCGCGCGGTCCAAGAACATGATCGGTCCCACCGGACCCCTTCTTTGGATACGAGGCCGGGCGGATGGTTTCCGGACATACCACTTGGCGTGCCGTGTCGGCTGCGGTGCTGTTCCTGTTGACGGTTTTCGCCGGTCCCGGTGCCAGGGCACAGGGTGTCGCCGCCGGCGGCTTTCTCGGCAATTATTATGCAAACCTCAATCTTACCGGAGTCCCGGCATTTCAGCGCCGCGACGCACGGCTCGATTTCGCATGGACCGGGCAGGGCGTGGGTGGCTCGACCGCGCCGGGTTTCGTCGGCACCGGCACCGCCGGCTTTTCCGCGAGCTGGACCGGATCGCTGATTCCGGCGACGAGCGAGACCTACACCTTCTCGATCGGCACCACCGGTGCGATCGCGGTCTATATCCGCCCGACCCACACCACCAGCTGGAAGACCTTGATCGCCGATTGGGGCGGGGGCGCCCGCACGCGACAGGCGTCGGACGCCTTGATCGCCGGTCAATCCTACGACCTGCTGATCTATTATTGGCAATATACCCCGACCGGCGCGCTGCAATTGTCGTGGGGCAGCCCGACCTTGCCGCTGCAGGTCGTCGATGCCGCCGTGCCGCTGGGGATCGACCTCGCCTATGTCAGTCCGAACGATCCGGCGCTGATCTTCGCCGATGCCGCCAGGCAGGCACTGCCGTTCCAGCGCAATCAGAATTACATGGCCCTCACCCTGCCGGCGCCCGTCGCCGCGGACGGCTGGCCCGCGACCGATGCGACCCTGCCGCTGTGGACCGAGGCGCGCGAGCCGGAGGGCACCTACCAGGTAAGCTTCGACGGTTTGGCACAGGTGGTAGATTGGCAGGGTGTCGGCCATTTCTCGGTCGGCGGCACCGCCTATGGCACGGTCCTGCCGGCTGGCGTCGGCTATGATCCGGCCAGCAACAGGACCAGTGCGCAATGGACCATCCTGGCGCCGGCGGCGACCGGCGGGGCCTATCTGGGCTTCGTCTCCAGCCAGCGCTCGCCCGCCGCCGCCGTCGGTTCCGGCATCGCCAACCTCCATGTCATGCGCCCGAGCGCGCGCGGCTCGGCCGCCAGCCATCCGGACGGCAGCCTGTTCACCGCCGACCTGAAGCGGCTCGTCGCCGGCTTCACGGTGATCCGTCTGATGGACTATCTCGCGACCGATGCCAACAACCAGCGCCATTGGGCCGACCGGGTGACGCCGCTCGTCGCCAGCCAGTATCAGACCCAGCCCGGCTATGGCTGGCAGGGCAAGGGTGCCGCCTGGGAATATGGCATCGAGCTGGCAAACGAGACCGGCAAGGACCTGTGGATCAACGTTCCCCTTCAGGTCGACGACGACTACGTGACGCGGCTTGCCCAACTGCTGCGCTACGGCGGCGATGGGACCAATCCGTACGCGTCGGCCCAGGCGGCGCCTGTCTTCCCGCCGCTCAACGCCAACCTCAGGGTCTATGTCGAATATTCGAACGAGCTCTGGAACAGCGCCTTCATCATGAACCAGCAGAACGTGACGCTGGCCCTGTCCGCGGTCGCCGCCGGTGGTTCGCCGCTCAACTACGATGGCGCCACCGACTCTCGCGTGCTGGGGCAACGTCGGGCCGCGGAACGGACCAAGGAGATCAGCGACCTGTTCCGTACCGTCTGGGGCGATGCCGGGATGATGACGCGCATCCGACCGGTGCTCGAATGGCAATATGGCAACGCCCAGGCCGGCGCCCAGAATGCCCTGGGCTTTCTCGAAGCCTATTGGGACAACGCCGACGGACGGCAGCATGTCGCGACACCCTATCCGGTCAGCCGCTTCCTCTGGGGTGGCGGCGGTGCCTGGTACGCGACGCTCAACGACACGAGCCAGCCGACGGTCGGCGGCATGTTCGGCTCGGGCATCGCGCTGGACCTGCCGGCGACGACCCGGATGGACGGCGATTGGGCGCGCAGCTTCGGCCTGCACGAGACCGGCTACGAGGGCGGCTTCTTCGTCGGCGAAAGCAACCTGTCGTCACCGGCACAGAACGCGCTCCAGGACGCGGCCAACATCGACCCGGCCGCGGCGGCGGCCGAGACCCAGAGCATCAATCTGTTCTTCCAGTACGGCGGCGAATTGCCCATGGTCTTCACGACCAGCAGCGAGACCTACGGCATGATCTACCCGACCGTGCACGAACAGGCCCTGCCCAAGCTCGCGGGCATCGCGGCCGCGACCAGCCGCATCCGGCCGCTGCCATCGGTCGGGCTCGCCGTGCCGGCGACGCTCAACGTCGTCGACGCCGCCATTTCCGACGGGACTCTGCCTTCATTGGGGCTGTTGACGGCGACGGGCGACTATGTCGGCTGGACCGTCAACCTGGCGGCCGCCGGCAGCTATTCGATCC
This sequence comes from Aliidongia sp., assembly GCF_035943795.1. Taxonomy (NCBI): domain Bacteria; kingdom Pseudomonadati; phylum Pseudomonadota; class Alphaproteobacteria; order Rhodospirillales; family Dongiaceae; genus Aliidongia; species Aliidongia sp. The sequence goes on from NZ_DASZBY010000034.1 coordinate 26,840, forward strand.
GGACCGACGCCATCGCCCCTGGCAGTCAGCAGATCCTGGTGGATGGCGCGCTGGTCGGCGCGGACGGATGGAGCGGGGCCCTGTCGGCCGGTCTCCACGCCATCAGGATCCGCAACGGCGGCTCGGGCGTCCTGCTGCAGAACCTGCTGGTGACCCAGCCCTAGGCCTCAGCCCTGGGTACGGCCGCTGCGGTTGCGACGCGCCGGGACCGGTGCGAAGCCGCGGAACAACCCGCCGCTGGGCATCACTTCGTCCAGGTAGCGGCGGCTGCGCTCGCGCTCGGTCATCATGACGCCACCCAGCCGTTCGGCCACGAAGGCGCCGAGCCAGGAGACGATCACGAAGCTCGCGATCAATGACAGAATAATGACGGGTGCCACCGAGAAATCTGGAAATACCGTATGCGACAAGACAGCGGAACCGGCTGTGATGAGCAGTACGATGAAAATCTCGGCAAGGCGCTGGAGCGGCGTCTTGTAGACGGCTATTCGGTCCGACATGCGGCTCTTGCCCCCTCCTTCAGGGGCGGGTCGTCCGGAAAAGCTCCGGATCATCGACCAAGGTAGCAATTTCTTGGCCTGTTCGCAACCCAGGACGGCGCAGACCAGCCGCGTTGCCGCCTCGGCGACCGGATCCCGCCACCCGCGATAGGCGCGCTGCCGGCCATATCTAGCGGCCGGCGCTTGCAACACCCGCCATATCTCGACAAGATCGGGCGATCTGATCGCGGGGGCGCTCCAGGGGAACATGCCGGATCTCAGTTGGGAAATACGCCTTGGCGGCATCGTCGCCGGGGTTGACGAGGTCGGGCGCGGTCCGTTGGCGGGGCCGGTCGTGGCGGCGGCGGTCATCCTCGATCCGGCGAACCTGCCGCGCGAACTGGATGGTCTCGACGATTCGAAGGTTCTGTCGGCCGAGGCGCGGGCGCATTACGTGAGCGTGCTGCGGCGCGTGGCGATCATCGGCATCGGTGCTGCCAGCGTCGACGAGATCGACCGGATCAACATCCTGCAGGCCTCGATGCTGGCGATGGCCCGCGCGGTCGCCCGGCTGTCGCGCGGGCCAGACGTGGCGCTGATCGACGGCAATCGCGCGCCGAAGCTCTCGTGCCGGGCCGTGACCCTGGTCAAAGGCGACACGCTGTCGCTCTCGATCGCCGCCGCCTCGGTCGTTGCCAAGGAGACGCGCGACCGGGCGATGGTGCAACTCCATGCGCGCTATCCCGGCTATGGCTGGGCCAGCAATGTCGGCTATCCGACCGCGGCCCATCGGGCGGCCCTGGGCGTGATCGGCCTGACCCGCCACCACCGCCGCAGCTTCGGTCCGGTGCGCGCCCTGCTGGGATTGGCGGCCGACGAGGACATCGCCGCCCTTGACGCAGCGGAGTAGCGGTGCAGGCGGTCCTCGGTGCCGCATTTCCGGTCTTCGCGCTGATTCTGGCCGGCGCCCTGGCCGGCCGGTTCGACGTGCTCGACGGCCCGGTCACCGGCGCGCTCAACCGGTTCGTCATCAGCCTGGCTTTGCCGGCCCTGCTGTTCGACGTCACCGCGCACGCGCCCTTGAGCCAGGTGCTGGATTGGGGGTTCGTCGCGGCCTTCGGTGGCGGCATCCTCGGCACGCTTCTGCTGATGGTGCCGACGTTTCGCCGCCAGAGCCTGACGATCGCGGCGCTGCGCGGACTGAATGCGACCTACGCCAACGTCGGCTTCATGGGCATTCCGCTCTGTGCCATGGCGTTCGGGCCGGCCAGCCTCGGTCCCGTGGTGATCGCCGTCATCATCACCGCCTCGGTCCAGTTCGCCGGTGTCGTGGCCCTGATCGAGATCGACCGCCATGCCGGATCGGGCGCCGGCGTGGCGCGGCTGGTCGCGTCACGACTGGCGCGCAATCCGCTGCTGATCGCCCCGCTGGCAGGCCTGCTGGTCGACGGCATCGGCCTCGCGATCCCGAGCCCGATCGGCGCCTTCATCAAGCTGCTGGGGCAGGCGGCCAGCCCATGCGCGCTGGTCGCGACCGGCCTGTTCATCGCCGCCCATCGCGCCGACTTCCGCTCGCGCACCGTCGTGTCGCTGGTGACGCTCAAGCTGCTGGTGCAGCCGGCGGTCGCCTGGCTCATTGCCGCGCCGTTGCTACACCTGGCGCCGCTGCCGACGGCGATCGCGGTGCTGCTGAGCGCGCTGCCGACCGGGACCGGCCCGTTCATCCTGGCCGAGGCCTACGACACCGACCGGGGGCCGGCGGCCGCGACCATCCTGCTGACGACGGTGTTGTCGGTGCTGACCGTCTCGGCCCTGCTCGCGGTGCTGAGCCCCGTCTGAGCCTCAATCGGTATCGGCGAGCCGGTCCATCAGCCGGATCGCAAGCATCATCAGGTCGCGCTCGACCGGCGTCAGCCGAGCCCGCAACGCTTCCGCGAGCCAGGTCTCCTGGCGGCCGACGGCGGTGCGCAGCCGGTCGACTCCGGCCGGCGTGATCTCGATCCGCACGCGCCGCCGGTCGGCCTCGTCGGTCCGGCGGGTGATCAGATGCTGGTCCTCCAGCGCCGCCAGCACGCGGGTCAGGGATTGCGGCTGCAGCCGTTCATGGGCCGCCAGATCGACCGCATGCATCGGCCCGTTGCGATACAGGCAGGCGAGCGCGCCATAGCGCGACGGCCCCAGCCCGATCTCGCCGCGTTCGGCGCGCAAACGCCGCTGCAACCGCGCCAGGCTGGCGCGCAAGCGCCGGGCATCCGTGGCGTCGCTCTCTCGATCATCCGTCATTTCGATACGCTATACGTATGGAAGATAATTTTGAATCTCCAAGATTCAATTTGACTCGTCCGACGACTCTTTTGCATATCGATACGCATTGCTTCCTAAAACGAGGGCGTACCATGACGCGATTGTTCGGAGAGGGCGTGACGGCCGCCGTGCGGCGCGACCCGGTGCTCTGGGCCGTGACCCTGCTCGTGGCCCTGGTCCATCTCGGTTTCGCCGGCCGCTACGACGTGTTCCGCAACGAGCTGTATTTCATCATCTGCGGACGCCATCCGGCGTTCGGCTATGTCGACCAGCCGCCGCTCATCCCGCTGCTGGCGGCGGCGACGCAGCTGTTCGGCGAGAGCGTCTGGCTGCTGCGCCTTCCCGCCGCTCTGGCGGCAGTGGCTTTGGTGCCGTTGACCGCGGCGATGGCCCGGGCGCTCGGCGGCACCCGTACGGCCGCCTGGATCGCGGGATTGGCCGCCGGCCTGTCGCCTATGCTGGCGGCGCTCACGACGGTGCTGACGACCGCGAGCCTGGAGCCGCTCGCCTGGACGGGGCTGACCTACTGCGTGCTGCGGGCCGTGCAGGGCGGCGACCGACGGTTCCTCTATGGCGCGGGCCTGGTCGCCGGTCTGGCGATGGCGGCGAAATACGGGGCGGCGATCTGGATCATCGTGCTTGGCATCGGGCTGATCGCGACGCCGGCGCGCCGGTTGTTCCGCCAGCCGGGGCTCTGGGGCGCTGGCCTGCTCGCCGTCGCGATCGGCGCACCCAGCCTTGTTTGGCAGGCGCTCAACGGCTGGCCGTTCTTCGACGTCATCCGGCCCGCGGTCGGCGGTACGAACTTCACCGGCTCGCCCGTGCATTTCATGATCGGCCAGGCGTTCGAACAGAACATCCTGCTGGCGCCGCTCTGGTTGGCCGGCATCGCGGCGCCGTTCTGGTTGCCCCGGCTGAAGTCCGCGCGCTTCGTTGCCATCGCCTATGTCGTAGCCGCCGCCATCGTGATCGGCGCCCATGGCAAAAACTATTATCTCGCCGGCGCCTACCCGAGCCTGTTCGCGGTCGGCGCCGTCGCCGCCGAACCGATCGCCCGGATGCTGCGCCTCGGCTGGATGGCGATGGCCTGCGCCCTGACCGTCCCGCTGGCGCCGGTGGTGTTCCCGATCCTCGATCCGCCGGTGTTGGCGCGCTATTTGGCCGCGACCCATCTGGCGCCGCCGCCGGAGGAGGCTGCCGCCGTCGGCGCCCCGCTGACCCAGCTCTTCTCCGACCAGCTCGGCTGGCGGACGCTGGAGCAACAGGTGGCCGCGGTCTATCGCGCGCTGCCCGAGGACGAACGTGCCCATACCGCGCTCGTCGCCGCCGATTATGGCGAGGCCGCGGCCTTGGATTTCTACGGAATGGCCGATGGGCTGCCGCCGGCGCTCAGCGGGCAGAACTAATATTTCCTATGGGGGACCCACGGCTTCGATCGCGACACCGTGATCATGGTCAACGGCGATCCTGCGCGCTGGAGCCGTCTGTGCCGATCGGTGGAAATCGCCGGCAGGATCGGCGCGCCCTATGTCATGCCCTACGAGAACGACCGCCCGATCATCCTATGCCGCGGCCTGCGCCGCCCGCTGAGCGAGGTTTGGCCGGCGTTCAAGAGGTACCGGTAGCGGCGGTTGCCCACGGGGGATACCAGTGTCTCCTCACTCCACCGTGTCGGCGAAGGTCTTGCGCAACTCCCGTTTCAGCAGCTTGCCGGCCGTATTGCGCGGCAGGGTGTCGGCGAAGAACACGCGTTTCGGCAGTTTGAAGGGCGCCAGGGTCGCGCGCGCATGGGCGATCAGGTCGGCCTCTGTCGCCTGATGGTCGCGGCGCAGGACGACGACGGCCGTGACCGCCTCGACCCATTTCTGGTCGGGAAGCGCGATGACCGCGACCTCCGAGACGGCGGGATGGGTGAATAACGCTTCTTCGACCTCGCGCGAGGCGACCAGGATGCCGCCGGTCTTGATCACGTCCTTGATGCGGTCGACGATGGTGATATAGCCGGCCTCGTCCATCACGCCGACATCGCCGGAATGGAACCAGCCGCCTTCGAACGCCTCCGTCGTCTCCTGCGGCTTGTCCCAATAGCCCACCAGCAGCTGCGGCGAGCGATGGACGATCTCGCCTTGGGTGCCGGGCGGGCAATCGCGCATTTCGCCGTCGACCACACGGGTCTCGACGTTCAGCACAGGCCGGCCGGCCGACGCCGGACGCTCGGCATGTTCCTCGGGCCGCAGCACGGTCGCCAGCGGCGCGATCTCGCTCTGGCCATAGCAATTGTAGGGGCCGGCCCCGGGCAGACGGGCGCGCAGTTCTTCCAGCACCGGGACCGGCATGATCGAGGCCCCGTAATAGACGTGGCGCAGGGATGTCAGGTCGCGCCGGTCGAAATCCTCGTGGCGCAGCAGGCTGATCCAGACGGTCGGCGGCGCGAAGAACGACGTGATGCCATGCTCCTCGATCAGGCGCAGCACGGTTGTGGGTTCCGGGCTCTGCAGCAGGATGGTCGAGGCGCCGACCAGCAGCTGGGGCATCGTGAAGCAATGCATCTGCGCCGAATGATAGAGCGGCAGGGCGGCCAGCGCCTTGTCCCGCGCCCCGAAATCGAGCTCGTGGATGCAGCTCTCGTACTCGGCCAGGATCGCCCGGTGGGTCAGCATGGCGCCCTTGGGCGCCGCCGTCGTGCCGGAGGTATAGAGGATCTGCGCCAGATCCGTGTCGGCCAGCTCCCGCTCGATCTGGGTCGGCAGGCTGTCGTCCAGGGCCACTGCGAGGATATCAAAGCCGCTGCCCTGGTCGAAATGACCGAACAGCAGGCCCGCCGGCAGGTCGGCGAGGTTGCCGTCGAGCATGGGGTCGGTCAGCACCAGCCGGGCGCCGGACTGGCCGACGATGTAGCCGAGCTCCGCCGCGGTCAGCGCGTAATTGACCGGCACATGGACGAGCCCGGCACGCACGATACCCAGCCACGCGATCAGATAGGCGTCGGAATTGCGGCCATAGGCGGCGACGCGGTCGCCCGTGTCGAGGCCCAGGTCGATCAAGCGGCGCGCCACCCGGTCGGCGGCGCGGTCGAGCGCCCGATAGCTCCAGCGCCGGTCGCCGTAGCGGAGCGCCTCCTGGTCGCGAAAGCGCGCGGCGGCCCGGCGCAGGCCGTCGCCGATGGTGTTGCGGCGGGCGCGCGCTCCCGATGATCCGGCGGCTTCATTCATCCTGCTTCCTCCCAGAGGTCCGGCCGCTCTCTCGTGGCCGCCATGACCGGTCCGGAGAACTATGCCCCGAGCGGCACCGGCGTGACTATGGCTTCAAAGACTCACCCTGGATCTTTCGAATCTCCGCGGAATCGTTGGGCATTGACGGCCGACTCCCGGTGATTCAGGGTGCGCCGCATGTCCCGCATCCAAACCCTCGACATCGATTCCGTGCTGGTCGGCGACTCGACCGCGCTCATGCGCGCGATGCCGGCCAATTCCGTCGATCTCGTCTTCGCCGATCCGCCCTACAACCTGCAGCTCAACAGCGACCTGCGGCGCCCGAATAATTCGGTGGTCGATGGCGTCGACGACGCGTGGGACAAGTTCGACGATTTCGCGACCTACGATCGCTTCACCCGCGACTGGATCGCGGCGGCGAAGCGGATCCTGAAGCCGACCGGCAGTTTCTGGGTCATCGGCTCGTACCACAACATCTACCGGGTCGGCTCGATCGTGCAGGACCTGGGCCTGTGGATCCTCAACGACATCGTTTGGCGCAAGACCAATCCGATGCCGAATTTCCGCGGCAAGCGCTTCACCAACGCGCATGAGACCATGCTGTGGTGCGCCAAGGACAAGGACGCGCGCTACACGTTCAACTACGAGACCATGAAGGGTCTGAACGAGGACCTTCAGATGCGCAGCGACTGGCTGATCCCGTTGTGCAGCGGTCCGGAACGCCTGAAGCTCGACGGCCGAAAGGCCCATCCGACCCAGAAGCCCGAGGCGTTGCTGCATCGCGTGCTGCTCGCGTCGACCCGGCCGGGCGACGTCGTGGTCGATCCGTTCTTCGGCACCGGCACGACGGGGGCCGTCGCCAAGAAACTGGGCCGCCGCTTCATCGGGCTGGAGCGCGACGAGACCTACGCCAAACTGGCGCGCGAACGCATCGCCGCGGTCGTGCCGGTGCCGCCGGAAGACCTGACGATCCATTCCAAGCGCAGCGAGCCCCGGGTGCCGTTCGGCACGCTGGTCGAGCGCGGCATGATCCCGGCCGGCGCGGTGCTGTTCGACCAGACCCGGCGCTGGGCCGCGCGCGTGCGGCCGGACGGCACGGTGATCTCGGCCGACGCCAAGGGATCGATCCACCAGGTCGGCGCCCAGGTCCAGGGCGCGCCGTCCTGCAACGGCTGGACCTTCTGGTACTACGAACAGGCCGGCCAGTTGATGCCGATCGACCTGCTGCGCCAGCAGATCCGGGCCGAGAACCCGAACTAAGGGCTGGCGGCGGCGCCAGGGGCTCGAACGGGATGAGGCGGGCTCGCCGATTGGGCGCGAAGCTTCTGCGACCCGAAGCATCCGACGCTTCCCTCCGCCGTGCGAAACGATAAACTCGGGTGCGGCGCAATATTTCCGGACAGCGAGAGAGAACCCATGCCAGATGATTCGGCGGTCGGGCGTTTCGGCAGCGGACGCGATGTCAAGCGGATCGAGGACGCGGCGTTGCTCGCCGGCGCCGGCCGTTTCGCCGACGATGTCTCCGGTTCCGCGCCGAGCTATCTCGTCTTCCTGCGCTCGCCGCATGCCCATGCCCGGATCGTGTCGATCGATACGGCCGAGGCCCTGGCGATGCCCGGCGTGATCGCGGTGCTGACCGGTGCCGATCTGGTGGCGGCCGGCGTGAAGCCACTGCCGCTGGGTCCCATGTACAAGGGTCCGGACGGCTCGCCCGGCACCACGCCGCGGCGCAGGGGCCTTGCCCATGAGACCGTCCGGTTCGTGGGCGAGGCGGTGGCAGCCGTGTTGGCCGGGACGCGCGAACAGGCGAAGGACGCGGTCGAGGCGGTGGCCGTCGATTACGAGGAACTGCCGGTCGTGACCGAGCTGTCCCAGGCGACCGCCGAGGGCGCGCCGCAGCTTTGGCCCGAGGCACGCCGGAACATCGCCGCCCAGATGATCCATGGCGACGCCGCCGCGACCGATGCCGCGTTCGCGCGCGCCGCCCATGTGGTGGCGCTCGACATCGTCAACCAGCGCCTGGCGCCGACGCCGCTCGAGCCGCGCAGTTCGCTCGGCGAATATGATGCCGCGACGGACCGGCTGACCCTGCGGCTGTCGACCCAGATGCCGTCGGGGGCGCGCGACACGCTGTGCAACGCGGTGCTCGGCATTCCGACCGACAAGGTGCGCGTGGTGGTCGATGATGTCGGCGGCGGCTTCGGCATGAAGACCGGCCTCTATGCCGAGGATATCGTCGTGGCATACCTGTCGCGGCACCTGAAGCGGACGGTCAAATGGACGGCCGAGCGGATCGAGGAATTCCTGGCGGCGACCCATGGCCGCGACGTGGAGAGCCATGCCGAGCTCGCGCTCGATGCGGACGGCAAGGTCTTGGGCTATCGCGTCCGTTCGCTCTGCAACATGGGTGGCTATGCCGGCTCGTCCGGCGTCATCCAGCTGATCATCGGCCCCTGGGTTACGACCAGCATCTATGACATCCGGACGATCCATCTCGACCTGAACGCGGTCCTGACCAATACGGCGCCGACCGCGGCCTATCGCGGCGCCGGGCGGCCGGAGGCGATCTATCTGATCGAACGCCTGTTCGACGTCGCGGCCCGCAAGCTGAGCCTCGATCCGGCCGAGATCCGGCGCCGCAACCTCGTCGACCCGTCGCAGATGCCCTACACCAACGCCATGGGCCAGACCTACGACAGCGGCAAGTTCGGCTCGATTCTCGAGCAGGGGCTCGACCTCGCGAAATGGTCGGACTTTCCCGCGCGCGAGGCGCAGTCGCGCGCCGCCGGCAAGCTGCGCGGCCGCGGCCTCGCCTCGTTCCTCGAATGGACCGGCGGCAATGTGTTCGAGGAACGGGTTACCGTCGCTGTGTCCGGCGACGGCACGATCGAGGTCTATGCCTCGACCATGCCGATGGGCCAGGGCATCGCCACTTCCTATGCTCAGCTGGTGGTCGACGTGTTCGGCGTGCCGATCGAGCAGGTCCGCATCGTCATGGGCGATACCGACCGCGGGTCAGGCTTCGGCAGCGCCGGTTCGCGCTCGCTGTTCACGGCGGGCTCCGCGATCAACCATGCCTCGGAACGGGCGGTGGCAACGGGCCGGGATCTCGCCGGCGACGCGCTCGAAGCGGCGGCGGTCGATATCGAATATGTCGAGGGCGTGTTCCAGGTTGCCGGCACCGATCGCCGGATCGGCCTGTTCGAGCTGGCGGCGCGGCAGCCCGACCGCCGCATCTTCATCGACGCGACCAGCAAAGTGAACGGCCCGAGCTGGCCGAACGGCTGTCATATCGCCGAAGTCGAGGTCGATCCGGACACGGGCGTCGTCCAGATCGTCTCCTACGTGTCGGCCAACGACGTGGGTCGCGCCGTCAACCCCATGATCGTGCTTGGGCAGCTCGACGGTGGGGCGGTGCAGGGCATCGGCCAGGCCCTGGGCGAGCACATGCGCTACGATCCCGATTCCGGCCAGGCGATCACCGCGAGCTTCATGGATTATGCGATGCCGCGGGCCGACATCGTGCACGGCTTCGTGCATGTGCTGGATCAATCGACGCCGTGCCTGAATAATCCGCTGGGCGTCAAAGGCGTGGGCGAGCTGGGCACGATCGGCGCGACGCCGGCGGTGGTCAACGCGGTGGCGGACGCCCTGATCCGTGCCGGCCGCGCCGATGAAGCCGACCGGCTGCAGATGCCCTTGACCCCGCTCAAGGTCTGGCAGGCGCTGGCCGGGTAGGCGGCTTTCGTTCACAGCGGCGAGAACGGCCACGATAGAGTCCTGGGTTTCCTGCGGGGGTGACGGTCTCGTCTTCTGGGGCACCGACCGCGCCTCTTCGCGCCGTTTACCTTGGAGGTAATGGATCGGCTCACCGGCCGGCGATATGGTCTCGGCCATGATGAATGCACAAGCCTCTGCCGCCCGTCCGGTCGGCGACCATCTGCGCGAATGGCGGCAACGCCGGCGCCTCAGCCAACTCGATCTCGCCTGCGAGGCCGACATTTCCACGCGCCACCTCAGCTTTCTCGAGACCGGCCGCTCCAAGCCCAGCCGCGACATGGTGCTGCATCTGGCGGAGCGGCTGGACATTCCGCTGCGCGAGCGCAACCTGCTGCTGGTCGCCGCCGGCTTCGCGCCGATCTTCGCCGAGCGCACGCTCGACGATCCGGCGCTGCGGGCGGCACGCCAGGCGATCGACCTGGTGCTGGCCGGCCACGAGCCGTTTCCGGCGTTGGCGGTCGACCGGCACTGGACCCTGGTCACGGCCAATGCCGCGGTGGGTCGCCTGCTGGCCGGCGTCGATCCGGCGCAACTGGCCGGCCCGATCAACGTGCTGCGGCTCAGCCTGCATCCGGCGGGATTGGCGCCGCGCATCGTCAACCTGCGGGAATGGCGCGATCATCTGCTGTTCCGCCTGCGCCGGCAGATCGAATTGACAGCCGATCCGGTCCTGGAGGCGTTGCTGGCCGAGCTCGCGGCCTACCCCGTGCCCTATCGGCCGGGTCCGAAGCCGGCCAACGATCACGAACAGGCCGGCGTCATCGTGCCGTTCCGGCTCGAGACCGCCGAGGGCCTGCTTGACCTGTTCAGCACGACCACGATCTTCGGCACGCCCATCGACGTGACCTTGTCGGAATTGGCGATCGAGGCATTCTATCCGGCCGATGCGGCGACCGGCGAACGGCTGCGGCGTCTGGCGTCCAAGGCATGACTCGAATCTCCATTTCGGGCGCGCCGCCGATCCTCTATAGGATGCGCAGCCTTCCCCTCATCCGCCTGCGACACCAGCTTCATGAAACTCGCCATCGTCGACCATGCGCTCGTCGACCTGAACGGCCATCACTATGAATATGATGGCGCGCTGGCGGCGGCCGGCCGCGCGCGCGATCTTGCGGTCACGGTGCTGGCCAATCGCGCCTATGACGGGCCGACCCACGAGTTCGAGATCCTGCCGTGGTTCGGCCAGGGCTACTACGACCTGACGTCGGGCGGGCGGGCGCGCCGGCTTGCCTATCGCGCCTTGTCTGCCCTGCCGAACCGGGTCGCGCGCAAGTTGCAAAGCGGCGTACGGCTGGTCTGGAACCAGCGGCATCGCCGGCGCCGGACCGCCGACGACAGCTTCGGCCGCGATTTCCTGACCGCCTGCGAGCGGCTCGGGCTCGGGGCCGACGACCATGTCCTGATCCATACCATCGGCGTCGACGAGCTGGATGCGCTGGTCGGGGTCTTGACCAGCGCCGACCGCGCCTGGCCCTGGATCCATCTGCAACTCGTCCGCAGGGTCGAGGAACTCGGCGCCGGGCGCCCGCGCGAGCGCCGGCCAGAAGCGGTGCTGGCACGGCTCAACGCCAGCCCGGTCGCGGCGGGGGTCCGGTACCATTCCGACACGGAAGAACTGGCCGCGATCTATGGCGCCCTTATGGGCCGGCCGGTCGGCGTGTTGCCGATCGCGTTTCGCCACGACCTGATCCTGGCCGCCCTAGCCGCCGCGCCGCCGCGGTCGGCCACGGCGCCCATCACCGTCGGCTATCTGGGCAACGCCCGTCTGGAAAAGGGTTTCCAGCATTTGCCCGATCTGGTCGAGCAGATCACCGGACGGCTCGGCTGGGCTGGGAAGGTGCGCTTCCATTTTCAGTCGCCGTTCAATATTCCCGACGGCGAGCCGGGCATCGGTGCCGCGCGCGCCCGACTCGCCGCTTTTCCGGCCGGGCTGGTGGCGCTCGACGACCGGGTGCTGACGACCGGGCAATATTACGGTCTGCTGGCCGAGATCGACGTGCTGGTTCTGCCTTACGACGGCGCGCGCTATGATATCCGCTCGTCGGGCATCCTGGTTCAGGCCCGGGTCGCCGGCAAACCGATGGTGGCGCCCGAGGGATCCTGGATCGCGCGCCAGGCGCCGGCTCCGGCCGGCGAGGCATTCCGGAACGCGGACGACCTGGCCGACGCGCTGGGCCGCCTGCTCGAACGCTATGAGGCCGCCCGGCGGGCCGCGGCGTCCGACGCGCTGGTCTGGCGCGCCGAACAGTCGCCCGAGCGCTATCTCGATCGTTTGTTCGAAGCAACGGGGGCACCATCATGACGTTCGACGGCCGCGGCCTGATCCTCGATCGCGACGGTGTCATCAATGTCGACATCAATTATCTGCACCGGGTCGAGGATGTCGTGTTCGTCGACGGCATCTTTCCGCTGCTGCGCGCGGCCAAGGCGGCGGGCTATGCGCTGGCGATCGCGACCAACCAGTCGGGCATCGGCCGGGGCCTCTATACCGAGGCGCAGTTCGAGACGCTGATGCTGTGGATCCGCAACCAGATGGCGTCCCAGGGCGCCTCGATCGACGCGGTCTATTTCTGTCCGCATCATCCGACCGAGGCGCTGGGGGACTATCGGCGCGACTGCGATTGCCGCAAGCCGAAGCCCGGCATGTTCCTGCAGGCGATCACCGACCTGTCGCTCGATCCGGCGCAGAGCTGGACGATCGGCGACAATTGGCGCGATCTGGACGCGGGCGAGGCGGCCGGCATCGCTCATCGGGTGCGGATCGATCCGACCGGCACCACCGTGCACCAGGAGCGCGGTCATTGGGTGGCGCCCAGCCTCGCCGAGATCCAACGGATGATGGGGCTGGCCCGTTGAAGAAAGTGCTGCTTTGGCAGTGGCAGCGACGGGGTGCCGGTCCAAAATACACGCTCGACCTGGCGCGCGCACTGCTGGCGCGCGGGCGGGTCGAACTGGCCCTGTCCATTTCGCGCCAGGCGGAGATCGTCGAGCAACTCCGGGCGCTCGACCTGCCGACGCAGGAGATCGACACCTATCGCAGCGGCATCGGCTTTCTCGCGGCGACCACGCGCCTGTCCTCGATCCGAAACGATTTCCGGGACTATCTGCGCCGACAACGGATCGAGACCGTGGTCGCGACCATGTCCCACCTGTGGAACCCGCTGATGGTCGGCCTGATCGCCCCGACCGGCGCGCGGCTCGTGACGGTGGTGCATGATGCGGCGTCCCATCCGGGCGATGCCTATCCCCTGCGCCAGCGCCTGGTCGGTCGCGAGCTGCGCGCCAGCGACCGGGTTGTGACGCTCACCGACCATGTCGGCGCGGGTGTCCGCAGGATTTTCGGCTATCCGCCAGAGCGCATCGCGGTAATCCCCCATGGCGCCTTTCGTTTCGATACCGCACCGATCCCCGTGCGGGAATGGCCGGAAGGCCGGCCATTCCGTTTCCTGTTCTTCGGTCGCCTGCGGCCGTACAAGGGGTTGGACCTGCTGATGGCAGCGATCGATCGGATCGATCCCAAGGTGAATTTCGAACTCATGATCGTTGGTGCCGGCGATCTGGGACCGCTCGCCCGCCGGATCGCCGACCATCCCCGGGTCCGGCTCGATCAGCGCTGGATTCCCGAGGATGCGGTCGGCGGGATCTTCGCGGCGGCCGATGCCACCGTGGCGCCCTATCGTGAGGCGAGCCAGTCCGGCGTGCTCGCCGCCTCCTATGGCGCCGGCCTGCCGATGATCGCGACGCCGGTGGGCGGCCTGGCCGAACAGATCCTGCCGTTCGATGCCGGACTGGTCTCGCCCGACCTCACGCCCGACGGCTTCGCCGCCGCCATGACCCGGCTCGCCACCGAACCGGCGCTTTACCGTCGCTTGGCGGCCCACGCCGTCGCTGCGGCGGAAGGGCCGCTGTCCTGGGATCGGATCGCCCAGCAGTTCGAGGATGTGATCGCCGCGGCGTAGCCTTCAGGGCAGCGCGTCGATCGCCTGGTTCAACCGTCCAATCGCCTCGTCGGTGACGCCACGACCGCACATGATATGGCGCGGGTCGCCGACCGGGATGTCGGGGAAATGGATGATGGGATAGTCCGGCCCGCCGATGCCCTCGGTGGCATAGGCCGACGCATCTTCCTCACTGGTCAGCGCCAGATCGGTATGGCCGGTCAGCACCATCTCGATCATCCGGCGCCCGCCGCTCGGCAGATGGATGATCTGCTTGGGATCGGCATGGGCGATCAGCCCGTCGAGGTAGGTGCCGTAGGAGAAGCCGTCGGTCGCGACCAGTTGCGCCTTGTTGGCCAGCAGGTCGGCGAGGCGGGTGCCGGGCGGAACGGGGAAGGATCGCCGCGCCAGACCGATGATCGGCTTGTCGCGATAGATCGGCTTGGTGAATTTGGCGAAGGCCGCGCGCTGCTCGGTCCAATACCAGCCGGGCGAACAGACAGGACCGGCATCGTCCCGGACGCGTTCCAGGATGCGGTTCACCGAGGTGAGCTCGAATGTATAGGAGATGCCGGCACGGTCGAACGCCGAGCGGGCCGGCGAGATGACCAGTCCGGTGACCGTGCCGTCCGGTGCGGTCATCGAGAACGGCGGCCGTTCGTAATAATAGAGCAGGACCGGGTCGGCCGCACTCGCCGGCGCCGGCCCGAACGCCGCCATGCCAGCGAGCGGCGCAACGAGACTCCAGCATCTGCGCTGGATGGCGGCGAACGGGCGTCTGGCCACGGCGAACAACTCTCGGTGATCCGATCCGCCGATCATAAGCTGCCGCGATCGCCACCGCCACGGAAGAGACCGGCGACGCTGTCCGTCGAGGATACCGCCGCCGGCCGCCCCGTCAGCGCACGTGGGCGGCGGTCTGGCCGAACAGCACCTTCTTCGCTTCCTCGCTCATCGTCGGCTGGTTCGAGACATCCTTGCCGCGCTCATAGGCGAGCACAGTCGCCGGCCGTTCCTTGATGGCGTGGAACCATCGCTTCAGATGCGGGAAGTCGTCGAGGTTTTGACCCTGCCGCTCGTAAGGCACGATCCAGGGATATGAGGCCATGTCGGCGATCGAATACTCCCCGGCGACGAACTCCCGGTCGGCCAGGCGCTTGTTCAGCACGCCATACAGCCGGTTGGTCTCGTTGACGTAGCGCTTGATGGCATATTCCAGCTTTTCGGGCGCATAGACCGCGAAATGATGATTCTGGCCGGCCATCGGGCCGAGCCCGCCCATCTGCCAGAACAGCCATTGCAGCGTGTCGTAGCGTGTGCGCGGGTCGGCCGACAGGAACCGGCCGGTCTTTTCCGCCAGGTAGACCAGGATGGCGCCCGATTCGAAGATCGAGATCGGGGCACCGCCGTCGGTCGGCTCGGTATCGACGATCGCCGGCATGCGGTTGTTCGGCGCAATCTGCAGGAAGTCCGGCTTGAACTGCTCGCCGGTGCCGATGTTGACTGGCTTGATCTCATAGGGCAGGCCGGCCTCTTCCAGGAACATCGTGATCTTGTGCCCGTTGGGCGTCGGCCAATAATGGAGTTGGATCATCTGGCGGCAGGCTCCCGGAAAGCATTGGCTTGAGAGGGGATCGCGGTCGTCCGCGAAAGGCTCTGCTTAGATGGGAAGCGAAAGTGGTTTTGCCACTATTCCGCGGGCTGACGGCGCGTCACGAGTTTGTGTGCCTCGGCGATCTGCCACACGATCAGGCCGGGCAGGAAGATGATCGCGTCACGGATGCGGCGCGCGATGGCCACGGCCAGCGCGGTACCGGGGTCCAGCCCCAGCATCGCGCCCAGCAGGATGAACCCGCCTTCCTGCACGCCGACCGCGCCCGGCACGACGAAGGCGGCGGAGCTGATCGCCTGGGCCAGGGATTCCAGCAGAACCGCGTCGTAGAGATCGACCGGATGGCCCATGAACTGCAGCGCCAGATAGATCTCGCCGGTGCCGACGGTCCAGCCGATCAGCTGCCAGCCGATGGAGCTCAGGACCCGGCCCGGCCGGCGATAGACCAGGCGCAGCACCCGGTCGAGCCGGGCGGCGTTGCCGACCAGATCGGCCCAACGGTCGCCGAACAGCGCGCCGACCAGGCGCGCGCCCATGTTGACGATGCCCATGCGCTGGATGGCGAACAGCCCGGCCACCATGGGCAGGAAAGCCAGAAGACCGAAGATCACGCGCCAGACCACGGCAGTGTCGTCGATGCGCAGCAGCAGCAGCACGAGGCCCGCGACCGTGAACAGGAATTGGCTGACCAGGGTCAGGGTGATGTCGCTGATCAGGCTGGCCGCGACCGGCGTCGGGCGATAGCCCATGCGGGTCAGCACCCGGTACGACACGACCTCGCCGCCGATGCGCGCGACCGGCAGCAGGCCGTTGACCGATTCGCGCAACCAGACCGAATAGGTCATCTGCAGCAGCGATGGCGCCGGGCCGGCGACGAACAGCACGCGCCACGCGATCGCCATCACGACCATCGGCACGACATGGAACAGGCTGGCCCAGATCAGCCCGACGCCGGCGGTCTCGAGCGCGGCCGTGACCGGGCCGATGCCTTCATAGACGAGGATGCCGGTCAGCAACGCCGCGCCGATCAGGCCGAACAGGCTGGCCCAGCGGATCATGCTGCCACCTGCGTCGGACGACCGTCGGCAATGTCGGTGAAGCTGGTGCGCTCGATGCCGTGAACGGCGACGAGCCGCTTCACCTCCGGCGACAGCAATGCCGCCAGTTCGTCCGCGTGCCGGTAGGTCGGCATGGTGCGCGCGAGCTTGGGCGACAGCGACGTGGCCGGATGGAAGTAGATCTCGGTGATGCCGTCGGGCAGATGGGGGATGAGGGCAGCCACCCGCGCCTCGGTCATCGCCCCCGACCAGGCCAGGCCGAAGACCTGATCGTTGGTCGCGACGCCGTGACGCTTCAGCATGGCCTTCAGCTGTCCGGTCCAGGCCCGCAGCGCCGCGGCACCCAGGCCGCCGGCTGCGGCATGGCCTTCCGCGACCGCGACCGGGCCGGCAGGCTCGATCGGCAGGCGTACGGCGCGCAGGCCATACTCGCGACCGATCTCGACGATCAGGCGCGCGACGGTCGGATGCAGGTGGATATGCTTGTGAGTATTGGCATGGTCGAGCGCCAGGCCGGTGCGCCGGAACGCCTCGAACTGCGCGCGGATCTCGCGGGCCAATTGCGCGCGGATGCCGGGCTTGAAGAAAAAGCGAAAGCCGGCTTGCACCATGTCGCCGGGGAAGCGGCCGGTCGCATCGACCAGATCGGGAATGTCGGCCGGAGCCGAGACAGGGGTCGCCTCGACCAGGGCCACATGCAGGCCGACGCGCAAGCCCGGATACCGGTGCGCGATGGCCACGGCCTCGTCGGCTGCATCTTCGCCGACCATCAGGCTGGCAGCCGCCAGCAGCCCGTCGCGATGGGCGATCTCGACCGCGTCATTGACCGCGCGGTCGAGACCGAAATCGTCTGCCGAAAAGATGACCCGCTTCATGCCGGGTGAGCCGAAGCGAGGCGTCTGCCTCGGTTCAGCCGGCGACCTGATGCCGCTCGCGCAGGAACTGGAAGAACTCGACACCTTCGCGCAGGCGACGGACCAGCATCTGCGGGCTGCGGATCATCTCGTTCAGGATCGACAGGATCTTCGAGCGGCGGAAATAGAATCGCCGGTACATGACCTCGACAGCCGCGAAGATCTCGAGATGCGACAGATGCGGGTAGTGCAGCGGCGCCATCTGCACGCCATGCTCGTCGATCAACTCGGCATGCTCGATGTCGAGCCAGCCATTCTCGACCGCCTGGTCGAACAGGAACGTGCCAGGATAGGGGGCGGCCAGCGAAACCTGGATCGTGTGCGGATTGATCTCGGTCGCATAGCGGATCGTCTCCTCGATCGTCTCGTGCGTCTCGCCCGGCAGGCCCATGATGAAGGTGCCGTGAATCTTGATGCCGAGCTTGTGGCAGTCGCTGGTGAATTTCTTCGCGACTTCGATCCGCATGCCCTTCTTGATGTTGTGCAGGATCTGCTGGTTGCCGGACTCGTATCCCACCAACAGCAGGCGCAGACCGTTTTCCTTCAGGACCTTCAGCGTCTCGTAGGGCACGTTCGCCTTGGCATTGCAGGACCAGGTCACGCCCAGCTTGCCCAGCTCCCGGGCGATGGCTTCCGCGCGCGGCAGGTCGTCGGTGAAGGTGTCGTCGTCGAAGAAGAATTCCTTGACCTGCGGATAGTGCTTCTTCGCCAGCTTGATCTCTTCGATCACATGCCCGACCGAGCGCGTGCGGTAGCGATGGCCGCCGACGGTCTGCGGCCACAGGCAGAAGGTGCAGCGCGACTTGCAACCGCGGCCCGTGTAGATCGAGATGTACGGGTGCTGCAGATAGCCGATGAAATAGTCTTCGAGGCGCAGGTTCTGCTTGTAGACCTCGGTGACGTAGGGCAGCTCGTCCATGTTCTCGAGGATCGCGCGGTCGCGGTTATGGACCAGCTCGCCCGCCTCGTTGCGGTACGAAATGCCGTCGATCTCGGCCCAGTCGCGGCCTTCGGCCACTTCCTTGATGGTGAAATCGAACTCGTTGCGTGCGACGAAATCGACGACGGGCGCCGCCTTGAGGCTCTTTTCAGCCTCGACCGCGACCTTGGCGCCGATGAAGCCGATCTTGAGCTTCGGGTTCGCCTGCTTCATCGCTTCGGCGACCTTGACGTCCGACGCGAAGGACGGGGTCGAGGTATGCATGACGCACAGCTCGTAGCCTTCCTTGGCCTGGTCGTCGAGCACGTCCTTGAGGCTGATGCGGGCTGGCGGCGCGTCGATCAGCTTGGAGCCCGGAACCAGGGCGGCCGGCTGGGCCAGCCAGGTCGGGAACCAGAACGACTTGATCTCTCGTTTCGCCTGGTACCGGGACCCCGCGCCGCCGTCGAAGCCTTCAAAGGACGGGGCCTGGAGGAACAGGGTCTTCATCATGCCAAAGGATCTCCCTCGAAAGTCAGTTCGCCGCGTTGATCGACCTGGAAGTGCTGATCGCGCCATGTCACTCGTTGCCCGCAGAAGCTGGCGACGAGAACGATCAATGACAAGACGTCGCGAATCGGTACCAGGGCCGCCCGAAGCGGGATCAGACCGAATATTCGGCTGCACGTATATATCAGAGCCTCACGGGCCGCCAGAGCGCCGGCGAGCGCCAGCCATGCGCCTTCGGCGAAGCCGCTGAGCGGCAGGGCCGCCAGTGCCAGGGGCACCGGATTGGTGATGACCGAGGCGGCGAGCCCGACCGGCGAGATCGACCGGACCGTCCGTTGCCAGCGCAACTCGTGGCGGAAGAGCGCGCCCAGGTCGGCCTCCAGCACGATGTTCTCGACCACGTAGGGCGAAATCACGACCTCGTAGCCCGCATCGCGCACCAGCCGGCCCAGCACGTAATCGTCGGCCAGATGGTTGATCAGCGCGCCGAGCCCGCCGACCTCGGCCAGGGTCGAGCGCCGCAGCGCCATGGTGGCGCCGAAACAGCCGGTGTCCGCGCCCACCAGCTTGCCGACCAGCACCGACGGCAGGAAGCCGTTGTTGATGAAGGCCGCGCCCAGCGCGGAAGCGACGCCGCGCTCGGGCCGGCCCTTATAAAGGCAGGTGACCAGGCCCACGCCCTCGGGCATCAGGGGGCCCACGACCGCGTCGAGATAGTGGGGCTCGACCCGCATGTCGCTGTCGGCGATGACCAGGATCTCATGCTTCGCCACCGCCATCATGTTGGCGAGGTTGCAGATCTTGAAGTTGGTGCCGGGCAGCGCGCCGTCGATGACCAGGGTGACGTCGGCGCCAGGCAGGTCGGCGATGACCTGGCGGGCGATCGCCACGGCCGGGTCCGAATCGCGATGGGCGCCGATCACGATCTGAACCGGCCCGTCGTAGGCCTGGCGGCAGAACGAGCGCAGATTCTCGTAGAGGCCGGGATCGGCCCCGCACACCGGCTTCAGGATGGTGACCGGGGGACGCCCGACCGGCATCACCGGCCGGCGCCGGCCGAAGGACCAGACTGCGATGGTTGCCGTCACGAGATAGAAGATGCCGACCAGGCTGGCCGCTATCCCCACGTCGCCTAGTATGTCGATACCGTCGAACAAGCGTGCGCTTTCCTTAAAGCCCGACCCATCGATCCACCGGGCGATCATGATACGGCCGGAGCCGCCGGCATCGTTGCCGGCGTTCCAAATTATATCCCGACCTCTCGGACAATCCTGGGGCGCCCGAGGTCAAGGCGCGTGAACAATCGGTGACGATGCCATCTTGTCGCCGTGGCGGGGATGTAATGTCAAGCAGAGGCCGTACAATAAGACTGTGCGGATTTTCTGACGGTTAAGGATCGACCGGGTTCCCGGCGATCCCGATATCGCGGTCGGACGAAGGCGATAATCCGTGCGCCGCCGCCCTTTCCGGGCATACGTCGGTAGGAAGGCATGCGCCGGACCGTCGGCAGAGGTGCCTTTCGGGACGGCGCTCAGACCTGTGCCGCGTCGAACCGCGCCCGGGCCCCGGTGATCGCCGGCAGTTGCAGGTCGGCCCAGGCGACCAGTCCGCGCATCGGCTCCAGCAACGATAAGCCTAGCGCGGTCAGCCGGTACTCCACGCTGGGCGGCGTCGTCGGAAACACGGTGCGATCGACCAGGCCGTCGCGCTGCAGGCTGCGTAAGGTCTGGGTCAGCATGCGCTGCGAGATGTCGTCGACCGCGCGTCGCAGTTCGCCGAAACGATGCGGACGCGGCGCCAGGGTCAGGATCAGCAGAAAGCTCCATTTGTCGCCGATGCGGTCGAGCACGCTCCGGATCGGGCAGTCCGGATCCCGCAGTTCCCTGGGAGTAACCATCGGATCCGCACCTGCCGTCTTTACGGGCATGTCTCACTCTCATATCTAAATCTAGTCTCAGAAAGAGACTAATCCTGTTCAAAGGGCATGTCCATGAAGCTTGCGATCATCGGCGCCACCGGCAATGTCGGAACCCGTCTCGTGGCGGAAGCGCTCCACCGGGGCCACCGCGTCACCGCCATCGCCCGGGATCCCCTGAAGCTCGATCGGCGGGACGGCCTTCTGCCCGTCGCCGGCGACGCCGACCAGCCGGACCGATTGGCTCCCTTGCTGGCCGATCACGACGCGGTCGTCAGTTCGGTCGCCTTTCGGCTCAGCGACCCGCACCGCCTGATCGAGGCGGTGCGCCGCTCGGGTGTGAAACGCTATCTCGTCGTCGGGGGCGCCGGCAGTCTCGAGGCGGCACCCGGCACGCTGCTCATCGACACGCCGCATTTCCCGGAATTCGCCCGCGAAGAGGCCGGCCGCGGCAAGATCTTCCTCGATGTCCTGCGCCCTGTCGACGATCTCGACTGGACCATGCTCAGCCCATCGGCCCTGTTCGTCGCCGGTGAGCGAACCGGCACGTTCCGCCTGGGCGGCGACGCTCTGCTGACCGCCGCCGACGGCAAGAGCTGGATCTCGTTCGAGGATTACGCGGTGGCGATGCTCGACGAGATCGAGAAGCCGACGCATGTGCGCCGGCGCTTCACCGTCGGTTATTGACGGGCATCGAGCGCTCGAACTGCTCAGCCGTCGCCGCCAAAGGCAGCGACACCGTCGCGACCAGCCCCGGCCCGTTGCCGCCGAGCGTGATCGTGCCGCCGTGCAGGCGCACCACGGCGCGGGCGAGGCTCAGGCCCAGGCCGTTGCCCTCCGTGGTCCGGCTGGCTTCGAGCCGGTAGAACCGGTCGAACACGCGCTCCCGCTCGTCGGGCGGGATGCCCGGCCCGTCATCGGCGACGGCGAGGCGCGCCATGGTCCCGTCCGTGGTGACCGAGATGCGCACGGTGCCGCCGGTCGGGGTGTATTTGAGCGCGTTCTCGACCAGGTTCGCGACCGCGCGCGACAGCATATGGCGGTCGCCGCGCACCTCGATCGGCTGGGCGGCGGTTTCGATCTTGAGGGCCAGGCCTTTTTCCTCGGCGACCGGCTCGTAGAGGTCGGCCAGATCGCGCGCGAAGGCTGCGAGGTCGAGCGGGACGAGCTTGGCGCGCGGGCTGCCGGCCTCGGCCTCGGCGATGTCGAGCAGGGCCGTGAAGGTCGCCAGCAGTTGGTCCGCCTCGCCGATGGTCTGCTGCAGCACGTCGCGATAGCGCTCGGTCGAGGGTTCCTCGATCAGCGCCATCTCGATCCGGCTGCGTAGGCGGCCGAGCGGCGAGCGCAGGTCATGGGCGATATTGTCGGTGACCTGGCGCATGCCGGCCATCAACCGCTCGATCTGGTCGAGCATGGCATTCAGGTTCTGGGCCAGCCGGTCGAATTCGTCGCCCGAGCCCTTGAGCGGGATGCGGCGGCTGAATTCGCCGGCCATGATGAGGTCGCCGGTCCGGTTGATCGTTTCGATCCGGGCCAGTGCCCGGCGGCTCAGCACGATGCCGCCCACCAGACCCAGCAGCAGCATGAGCGCACCCGACGAGACCAGGGCCGTCACGATCCGGTTGCGGAAGGCCGTGTTCTCGGCCAGGTCCCGGCCGACCAGCAGCTGCACGCCCCCGGCCAGCACGAAGCTGGTCGCCTGGGCGATGTGCGGGCTGCTGTCGCGCCGCCCGTCATCGCTCAGGCGAAACCGCATCCAGCCGTCCGCCTGGACCTCCAGGTCGGGCCAGCGCGACAGGTTGCCCGCCAGCGGGTGCTGGCGCTGGTCGGTCAGCAGATAAAGCATGCTCGAGCCGCGCTCGGGGTTCGAACGCTCGTTGATGACCGCGACCAGGCCGGCGAGGCCGCGCTGGCGATATTGCTCGGCGAGGCCGGTGATCTCGGCGTCGATCGTCTCGTCGGTCTGGCGTGTGCCGTAGATCACGGTCTGCCAATAGATCAGCGCCAGCATCGCCAGCATGGAGCCGGCGAACAGCGCGAAATAATAGACCGCGAGCCGGAAGGTCGAGGTTCGGACGAGGTCGATCAGGCGGCCTTGAGACAGTAGCCGGCTCCCCGGACGGTGTGCAGCATCGGCTTCATGAAGCCTTTGTCGATCTTCTGCCGAAGCCGGCTGATATGCACGTCGATGACGTTGGTCTGCGGGTCGAAATGATAATCCCAGACCTGCTCCAGCAGCATTGTCCGCGTCACGACATGGCCGGCGTTGCGCGCGAGATATTCCAATAATCGGAATTCTCGCGGCAGCAGCTCGATCTCGGCCGCCCCGCGGCGGACCGTCCGGGCCAGCAGGTCGATTTCCAGCTCGCCGACCCTGAGCTTGGTCTCGGTCTTGCCGCCGGCCCCGCGACGCAGCAGCGACTCGATCCGGGCCATCAGTTCGGAGAAGGCATAGGGCTTGGTCAGGTAGTCGTCGCCGCCGGCCTTCAGGCCGCGCACACGGTCGTCGACCTGGTCGAGCGCCGACAGGATCAGCACGGGCGTGTGATTGTCCGACGCGCGCAGCGCCGCCACGATCGCCAGCCCGTCCATACCGGGCAGCATGCGGTCTAGGATGATGGCGTCGAACCGTTCGGTCGTCGCCAGCATCAGGCCGTCGCGGCCGTCGGCCGCGTGGTCGACCGTATGACCGCTTTCCTTCAGGCCCTTCACTAGAAAGGCCGCGGCCTCGCGATCATCCTCGACGACGAGCAGCTTCATGATGGGGGACCTGGAGGATCGGGAGCGGGGCCCTCCGCCGGTCACGCCCGGACGGAGTCCAGGCTTTTCCAGGGGCGAGAAATCGCCGGACGAGCCGGCGATGACGCGGCGGAGGGTAGGGGCTAGCCGTTCTTCTCGTCGGGCGTCAGCGCTACGTAACGGTTCTGGCCGTGGCGGTTGACCAGCAGCAGGACCGACTTGGCCTTGCCGGTTTTCGCCGCGTCCTTGACCTTCTGAACGACGTCCTCGGGCTTGCTGACCGGCGTCTGGTCGATCTGGACGATGACGTCGCCGGCCTCGATGCCCTTGTCGGCGGCCGGGCTGCCTTCCTTGACCCGCGACACCAGCACGCCGTTGACGTCCTTGGGGATCGACAGGCGCTTGCGGATGTCCGGGTTGAGGTTGGACAGGGTCAGGCCCAGCGAGGGCGCCTTGCCCGGCCGTTCCTCGCCGGTCTGCGGATCGACCGAGGCGACCTTGGCGTCGTCCAGCTTTTCGATCGTGGTCGGCAGGCTGGTGTGCTCGCCCTTGCGGAACACGCCCAGGTCGACCTTCGTCCCGATCGGGGTCTCGGCCACGATGCGCGGCAGGTCGCGCATCTTCTCGACCGTCTTGCCGTTGAACTTCTCGATCACGTCTCCGACCTTGACGCCCGCCTTGGCGGCGGGGCTGTCCGCCGACACGGACGAGACGAGCGCGCCGGCCGGATGGTTCTGGTCGAGGCCGAGCGAGTTCGCGATCTCCGGCGTCACTTCCTGGATCTGCACGCCCAGCCAGCCGCGATCGACGTGGCCGACACTCTTCAGCTGCTCGATCACCGTCTTCGCGGAATTGGACGGGATGGCGAAGCCGATGCCGACGGAGCCGCCGTTCGGCGAGAAGATCGCGGTGTTGATGCCGATCACCTCGCCTTGCATGCTGAAGGTCGGACCACCGGAATTGCCGCGGTTGATCGAGGCGTCGATCTGCAGGAAATCGACGTAGTTGGAATCGGCGATCGGGCGGCCGCGTGCCGACACGATGCCCTTGGTGACCGTGCCGCCCAGGCCGAACGGGTTGCCGACCGCGATGACCCAGTCGCCGACCTTGGCCTGGTCGCTGTCGCCGAACTTGACGAACGGCAGCGGTTTCGGCGCATCGATCTTCAACAGGGCGAGATCGCTCTTCACGTCCTTGCCGATGATCTTGGCCGGGTGCTGGGTGTCGTCGGCAAAAGTCACCGTAACCTTCTCGGCATCGCCCACCACATGGTTGTTGGTGACGACGTAGCCCGTCGGATCGACGATGAAGCCGGAGCCGAGCGAGATCACCTTCTGGGCATTCGGGGCGGCATGGGGGGCGCCGCCGCGGCCCTTGCCCTGCTGCTGCTCGAAGAATTTGCGCAGGAATTCGTCGAACGGCGTGCCCTGGCCGCCGCCGCCGCCCGGGCCTTGCAACTGCGGACCCTGATCCTGGTCGTCGTCGTCATCGCTGCCGCCCTGGTCGGCCTGCTCTTCGCCGCCGCCGGAGCCGGGCTTCTGGACGACCGAGATGTTGACGACGGCAGGCAGCACTTTGTCGACGATCGGCGAGAAGCTCGGCAGGTCTTGCGACATGGGGGCGGAGATCGGGGCCTGGGCGAAGGCGGGGGCCAACGGCCCGAAAGCCAGACTGGTCGACAGGCCCAGGAGCAGGAGCGTCCGGCCATACGGGTGGCGACGCGGGGTTGGCTCTCTGTCAGTCACGGCGAAAATGCCTCCTCGATGGCAAGGCGTGAAATGGGGCGCGTTCATGAGACACGAACGCCTCATCCTCAAAGATGGTCCCATGCACGTGTCGGCGACCCTGCCGGGAGATTAAATCTTTGTCATGTTGGCCAGGAGCGGTGAAAGCCGCGGTTCCGGAAACCGACCGGGAAAACGTTTCCTTCGCCAGGAGAGGCGGCCGTCCCGCAAGGTTTTGTTGACAGTCGGGATCTTATGCTTGTCGTCTGAGGAATGGAAAAAGCCAGGCACCGGTCCTGGACCAGGGGAATTTCGGCGAAACGGGCGAGCGGGCTTGAAAAAGCCGCGCCGTCGGCGGATGTATGGCCCTCGCCGAGCGATCCGGGACACGGCCGGATCGGCGTTCGAGGGCGCTTTCGGAAGACCCGATCGCCAGGATCAGTAGCGACATCCGGCAAGGGTGCGACGGGTTAGTTTGGGGAGCGACTTTCCGGATGGAAGAGGTTCAGCGGTATATTGCCGAGTACCGCGACTATTTCTACCTGCTGACGATCGTCTGGACCTTCCTCGAAGGCGAAACCTTCGTCCTGTTGGCCGCCGCGGTGGCCGCCAGTGGCTCGATAGATCCTTACAAGCTGGGGGCTGCGGCCTGGTGCGGCTCCTATCTGGGCGACCAGACCTGGTTCTTCGTCGGCCGCAAGGCCGGCCCGTTCCTGTTGCGGAAATTCCCCGACTGGAAGCATGGCATCGACATGGTGCATCGCTGGCTCGAGCGCTGGGACGTGCTGTTCATCCTGACGTTCCGCTTCATCTATGGCATTCGCAATTTCTCGTCGGCCGCCATGGGCCTGTCCGAACTGTCGATCGCCCGCTTCATGGTGCTGAATTTCATCGGTGCCGGGCTGTGGTCGGCGACCTTCGTCAGCGTCGGCTATCTGTTCGGCCATGCGATCGGCCGGCTGCTCGGCCAATATGCGCTGGCGATCGAACTGAGCGCGCTGGGCATCTTCGCGGTCGCCGTGGTGATGATCCTGCTGGTGACGCGCTGGCGGTCGCGCCGTGCCCGCCGCCTCGCCCTGCTGCCGAACGATCGGGTCTAGCAGGCACAGAAATGGCCGGGCCTGCCGTACCCGCCGTCTGTGTCCGATGCGGTGCTGCGATGATCTGCACGCCCGCGGGCGATTGCTGGTGCATGGCGTTGCCGCCGCGCCTGCCGGTCCCGACCACGCCGGCCGCCTGCCTTTGCCAACGCTGCCTCGCTGCGGCCCCGGCTCCGCGCGCGGACTGATCCCGCTATCCGGCCGTCGGTTTTTCGGCAGCCAGTTCCAGGATGTGGTGGGCCAGCACCGTCGCGGACAAGGGCTTCAGGCCGAAGGCGAAATGCTGGGTGATGCTGCCGGCGGAGATGGCGAGGCCGGCGTCGGCCGCAGCCAGCAGTGCCCCCAGGCGCCGGGCGATGTCGAGCCGGGTTACGATCACGCGCTTGGCGCCGATCGCCAGGGCCGATTCGGCGAACAACCGGGCCTCGCCGGCATCGAGCAACGCCGGCAGCACCAGGACGGGTTCGGTCGAGGTCTGCAGTGCCAGCCGGCCGAGGGCGGCAAAGCCGGCCGTGTCGGCAGCGTCGAGCCCGGCGGTGTCGATCAGCAGCGGTCCGGTCGCCGGTACCGACACGTCGGGCGCCGCGAGGTCGATCTGCTCCGGATCGATGCCCAGCACGGAGACGAATTCGGCCAGTTGCCCCACACCGCCCGGGCGGTCGATGTCGGTCGTCAGCACGCGGGCGACCGGCGTCGTGCCGCGGGCGGCGAGCTTGCCGATCAGCGTCGTCTTGCCGGCGGCCGGCGGTCCGATCAGCAACAGCCGTGTCCGGCCGGCCTGGGGCAGGCCCGAGAATTTCAGCAGCGCCTTCAGGCCGCTTTCCAGCAAGTGCAACGCATCGCCCTTGCGGACCTTGCGCTCGATCAGGCGATGGACGAAGCGCGGCGGCGCATCGTGGAAATTGAGCGCGTCCTCGACCACCTCGATCGCGCTCAGTGCGGGCCGTTCGGCGGCACCGTCGATCAGGCCGGCAAAATTGCCGTCGGCATTCGCCTCGTCGCCGACCAGCACGGCGGACGGTCCGAGCTGGACCGCGGCGCGGAAGGCAGCTTCGCGCGAATCTTGGGCGAGCAGGAACTTGAGGCGCATCGGCAGGGCACTCGGGAGAGACCGGTCAGGGAATATCCCTAGCCTCTCCCGGGCGGCTTAACAATCCGTCTCGACGGGCAGGTCGATCCTACTCGGGCTCGCCTTTTTTGGACTGGTCGAGCAGATAGCCGCCGGCGGCACCGGCGGCGCCACCGATCGCGGCGCCCGCCAGCGGATTGCCGCCGACCACGGCACCGATCACCGCGCCGCCGGCCGCACCGATGCCGGCACCCGACAAGGTACGCTGTTCGGTCGAATTCATGTTCGAGCAGGCGCCGAGCGCCAGAAAGCTCGTAATCAGGGCGGCGCCGGTCAGCCGCGTGAGGGTCGACATTTCAGGCTCTCCTTGTCGCAGGGCGGGCGCCGAAACCCGATGGGGAAGCGTAGCGCACCGTCGATCTCTTCGTGAAAGAGAACAACCGAACGGTTTTGCAGTTCCGCCTGGGGCCGACGCGGCATGTCCCATGTCGCCAGTACGCCCGAATTGTCCTATATCCAAAGGAGTAACCGCTTCATGGATCGCTGGATGGCAATCGAGCCGGAACTCTTCAAGACGGGCATGCGGCGCCTCACGGCCGGCGTCTCGATCATCACGACACTGGCCGACGGGCAGCGCCGGGGGCTGACCGCCACGGCGGTCTGTTCGGTCTCGATGGCACCGCCGACCTTGCTCTGCTGCGTCAATCGCCAGGGATCGGCCCATGATTCGATCCTCGCGTCCGGCCTGTTCGCGATCAACGTGCTGACCGCGGCCGATCATGCCCTGGCCGAACGGTTTGGTGGTGCAGAGCTGGGCGAAGCGCGCTTCTCGTCCGGCGATTGGGGCGTGCTCGAGACCGGTGCGCCAATTCTCCAGAGCGCCTTCGTGGGATTCGATTGCCGACTGGTCCAGGCCTTCGACGGCTCGACCCACTCGATCTTCCTGGGCGAGGTGGTGGCGCAGAGCGTCGGGGCAGGCGAACCGCTTTGCTACCTAGGCGGCAGCTACGGCAGTTTCCACGACCTCGAAGCCCTGCTGGCGCTGCGCTGACCCCCGCGATCGAAGGGTGGTGCCCGCCCGCGACCGTGCCCATATCAGCCGCACCATGAGTTTACCCGCCTGGATCGATTTCGCCGCCTTGTCGGCCCTGCTGCAGGTCGTGCTGATCGACATCACGCTCGCCGGCGACAATGCCATCGTCGTCGGCATGGCGGCGGCCGGCCTGCCGGCCAGCCAGCGCGGCAAGGCGATTCTGCTGGGTATTTTGGCCGCCACCGTGCTGCGCATCATCTTCGCGCTCGTGACGGTGCAGCTGCTGGCGATCATCGGCCTGACGCTCGCCGGCGGTTTCCTGCTGCTCTGGGTCGCCTGGAAGATGTTCCGCGAGGCGACGGGCAAAGGCCATTGCCATGGCGGCGATTGCGCCGGCGCCAAGACCAAGACCATGACCCAGGCACTGATCCAGATCGTCGTCGCCGATATCTCCATGTCGCTCGACAACGTACTGGCTGTGGCGGGTACGGCGCGCGACCATCTCTGGGTCCTGGTCGCCGGCCTGACGCTCTCGGTCGGCCTGATGGGCGCCGCCTCGCAGCTCGTCGCCCGCATGATCGGCCGCTATCCCTGGATCGTCTGGATCGGCCTCGGCATCATCACCTACGTCGCCGTCAGCATGATCTGGCAGGGCTGGCACGAGGTGCGGCCCTACATGCCGCCGATGGAGTAGCGACCGCCCTCAGGCGATGATATCCGGCAGCAGCAGGCTTTCTAGCCGTGCGATCATGTCCTTTAGCGCCAGCTTGCGCTTTTTCAGGCGCTGGATCTGCAGTTGATCTGTGGCGGAATCGGCCACGTGGGCGACCAGCGCGTCGAGATCGCGATGTTCGCTCACCAGGGCTGCGAGCTTCTGCTTGATGGCTTCGTTGTCGAGGTCCATAGGCACTGTGTCGGCAATCTCTGACTTGGGTCACTCGGCATCGCGGGGCCGGGACTATAGCAGGGTGCGCTGCGGCGGGGGAGGGGCCGATGACCGGTGATTTCGAGGGGCAGGCGAGCGACTTCTGGGGGTTCGCGACGGCTCTCTACGCCCGGCCCGGCGTGGCCGCCCTGTGCCTCGATCTGCAGGACCGGGCCGGCCACGACGTCAATCTCCTGCTGCTCAGCCTCTGGGCCGGCGAGGCACTGGGCCTTGCGCTCGACGATTGGGATCTGGCCGATCTGGCCGCCGCCGTTGCGCCCTGGAACCTGCGGGCGGTCCATCCCCTGCGGATCCTGCGGCGCTCGCTCAAGGGCGAGCCCTGGGCCGACACCCTGCGCGCGCGGATCGGAACGGCGGAGCTCGAGGCCGAGCGGCTGGCCCAGCGCCATCTGCTGGCGACCTTGCCGCTGCGGTCGCGCGGCGTTCCGTCGCCGGAACTGGGGTTCGCCAATCTCGAACGCTATGCGGGATCGGCTGCGGCGCTCAGTCTTTCCGCCCTGTTCGAGGCGGGCGCGGCGCCTCGCCCCAGCGCGTGACGCCGCCCGCGTCGATGTCGAACAGGTCGAGCACGCGGCCCAGCGTATGGTCGACCATCGCCTCCAGGCTGGCCGGCTGCGCATAGAAGGCCGGGACCGGCGGGGCGATGATCGCCCCCATCTCGGACAATTGGGTCATGGTCCGCAGGTGCCCGGTATGGAGCGGCGTCTCGCGCACCATCAGCACCAGCCGCCGGCGCTCCTTCAGCACCACGTCGGCGGCGCGCGTCACCAGGCTGGTGGTCACGCCAGTCGCGATCTCGGACATGGACCGGACCGAGCAGGGCGCGACGATCATGCCCAGGGTGCGGAACGAGCCCGACGAGATCGCGGCCGCCATGTCGGTCGCCGCATGGCAATGGTCGGCCAACGCCTGGACGTCGGCGATCTTGTGCGGGGTCTCGAGCGCCAGGGTGACCTCCGCCGTGCGCGACAGCACCAGATGGGTCTCGATCGCGAGCGGTTTCAGCAGTTCCAGCAACCGCACGCCATAGCGGACGCCGGACGCGCCGGTCAGGGCAATAATGAGTCGCTGAGGCGTTTTGTCCATAACCGCTTGAACTAGCTCGGATGCGTGCTGAAATCCAGAGATGCCGCATGGCTATGACCCCGAGGCACCCGAATCGAGCGCTTGGAGCGCGAGGCGGATGGGGTTACGGTTTTGTGGCGCATTCGTGCGACAACGCTTCCAGGAGAGGCATCTATGGCTGTTGAAGATCATATCCGGGCGCTCCGGACCAAACACGCCACCCTAGACAAGGCAATCCTGAAGGAGACGTCCCGTTCCCTCCCTGACGATGGTAAAGTAGCGGAATGGAAGCGCGAGAAATTACGACTTAAGGACGCGATCGCGGACTTGTCTCGACAGCATGTCATGTGACGATTAGCGGTCGAACGCGATGAGAAGGCCGGGCTGGTGAATCAGTCCGGCCTTTTTATTTGGGAATCTCTAAACGCGAGGGTGTGAAGGCCCAGATCTCCTCGCGCAGCCGATCGGTCAGAAAATCGACGAAAACGCGCAGCTTGGGCGAAAGCTGGCGATGGGTCGGCCACAGCAGCCACAGCGCGCCGCGCTCCACCATATCATCGCTCAGGACGGCCTGGAGCAGGCCGGTGCGTAGAGGCTCGCGGGCGACATAGACCGGCAGCAGGCCGATCCCCAATCCCTCGAGCGCCGCCCACAGCACGGCGTCGGAATTGTTGAAGACCAGGCTTTTCGGCAGCCGCGCCACGTCGAGCGGCGTCGAGAACGGCCAGGGCTGCAATCGCCCGCTCGTCGGGAATTTGAAATGGATGCAGCGATGCCGGGCCAGGTCCTGCGGCATCCCGGGCCGGCCGTGCCGGTCGAAATACCCGGGGGTGCCGCAAGCGACGAAATGCTGGCCGCCGAGCCGTCGCGCCATCAATCGCGAGTCCGCCAGGTTGCCGGTGCGGATGACCAGGTCGAGGCCTTCCTCGATCACGTCGACCGAGCGATCGTCGAAATCGAGTTCCATCTCGATCTCAGGATAGCGGGCGAGATACGCCGCCAGATGCGGAAGCACCAGGAAGTGGCCGACCGCATGGGGCACGCTGACGCGCAGGCGGCCGCGCGGCGCGGTGCGCGCCGACGTCACCGTTGCCTCGGCGTCGCGGATATCGTCGAGGATGCGCTTGCAGCGCTCGTAGAACAGCGCGCCTTCCTCGGTCAGTCCGATCCGACGGGTCGTGCGATGCAGCAGCCGGACACCGAGCCGCGCCTCGAGCCGGGCGACGCTCTTGGCGACCGCCGAGGACGAGAGACCCAGCAGGCGGCCGGCCGCGGCGTAGCTGAGTTGTTCGGCGGCCTGCACGAAGGCGGCGATACCGCTGAGACTTTCCATGAGGATTTCCGGATTGAGGATATTTTGTCCAGACTATAGTGCCAACAGGCCGGATCGACCATGGTATGCGGACGAACTATCCACATCGTCGCCAACGATTGGGATATTGCCGCAATGTTCTGCACCATCGACGACCGTCCGCTGCATTATGAGACCGTCGGCCAGGGGCGTCCGATCGTGTTTCTGCACGGCTGGAAGATGGACCATCGCGACGGCTTGAACGATTTCGAGCCCGCGTTCGCCGATCGGCCCGGCTGGCAGCGGCTCTACCTCGATCTCCCGGGCATGGGCCGGTCGCCGGCACCGCCGGGAATGACGGATCTGGACGGTATGCTGGTGATCCTGCTGCGGTTCCTGGATCAGGTGATCCCGGGTCGCCGGTTCACGCTCGCAGGCACGTCGGCCGGCGCTTACCTGGCCCGCGGCATCGTCCATCATCGCACGGATCTGATCGACGGATTGCTGATGCGGGTGCCGAAGATCCTGCCGGGCTTCGGCACGCACCAGGTTCCGCCGTTTCGCCCGCTGCTCGAAGATCCCGGCTTGATGGCTGCGTTGGCGCCAAGCGAGCGGGACGAATTGTCCGAGATGCTCGTTCAGCGGCCGGGCTACCTGGCCGCCTATCGCGACAAGCTCAGCCATCGGGTTCGAACGGCGGCCGCGCTGGCCGACCATGTCGCGTTGGACCGCATCCAGTTCGGTGACGGCACCTACGGCTTCTCGTTCGATCTCGAACCGCCGGGATTCCGCTTCGAGCGGCCTGCGCTGCTCGTGACGGGGCGGCAGGATACCAACGTCGGTTATCGCGACGCGTGGACGATCCTCGAAAGCTACCCGCGCGCCAGCTTCGCCGTGCTCGATCGCGGCGAACATGGGCTGCCGATCGATCGGGACGAGCTGTTCCGGGCGCTCGTCTCCGACTGGCTCGACCGGGTCGAGGAATTCTCGGACGACCGAGCCTAGGCGCCGTCCGGCCGGTCGCACCGGGCGAGGATGCGGGTCATGACCCGATCGATCCGGTCGCGGTCGGCGATCCGGAAATGCCGGCCGGCGGTGCCGTAGTCGGCCATGGTCCGCAGGCCGGCGAGGGCCACGTAGAGCCAGAAGGTCCGATCGGCCGTGGCTCCGGCGAGCGCCAGCCAGGCTTCGGCGAAACCCGGGGGCTTGTCCGCCTCCAGGAGGTCGAACAGCGTGCGGGCGATGGCGATACGCGGGTCGCCCCAGCCCAGCTGGTCGACGTCGACCAGGCCGGAGAAGCGCCCAGCCTCGGTCACGATGGCGTCGCGGGTCGCCGGCTCGGCCATGAAAGCGAGCGCCGGGATGCGGTCGAGCGCCGCGGTCTGGCGGGCGAGGCGCCGCTCGACCATGTCGGCGATCGTCGCGTCCACCAGGCCTGCCGCCTGGATGGCGCCCCGCGCCTCGGACAGATCCTGCGCCAGCGCATCCGACCAGCGGGTATGGGGGGCGGACTCCGGCGTGCTGGCCCAGCCATAGCGCTCGGCGCTCTTCAGGCCCGCCACCTTGTGCTGCATGTCTGCCAGCGTGCCGGCGATCAGGCCCAGATGCGGCGCCTTCAGGCGATCGACGGTCTGGAGCAGCGGCCCGCCGTCGAGCCGCTCCAGGATCAGCGACGGGAACTCGGACGTGAGGTCACGCGCCAGGATCTTCGGCAATTTGACGCCCAGGTGCCGCAGGCGGTCGGACCAGAGGGCGGCATCGCGGATCGTCGTGCGATGCTCCGGGTTGCCCAGGCGGACGACCGCGCGGCGCCCGTCGGTCAGCTGCACGTCGAACACGAAATGTCGGGCGCTGCCCTCGAACCGGCGCACCCCGGCCGCGGCACCGTTCAGCGCCGCCTCGACGATGGCGGCGGCCAGGAACTCGTCCGGCCCGACGCCCGTCGGCGGCAGCAGAGGCCGGGCGTCAGCCATCGATGTCTTCACGCGCCCGATCGCGCAGCACGAATTTCTGGATCTTGCCGGTCGAGGTCTTGGGCAGCGGCCCGAACACCACGCGCTTCGGCACCTTGAACCGGGCCAGATGCTCGCGGCAGAATGCGATGATCTCGGCCTCGGTGGCGCTGTGGCCCGGCTTGGGCGTGACGAAGGCGCACGGCGTCTCGCCCCATTTCTCGTCGGGCTTGGCGACGACCGCCGCTTCGAGCACCGCCGGATGGCGATAGAGCACGCTCTCGACCTCGATGGTCGAGATGTTCTCGCCGCCGGAGATGATGATGTCCTTGGACCGGTCCTTGAGCTCGACATAGCCGTCCGGATGCAGCACGCCCAGGTCGCCGGTATGGAACCAGCCGCCCTTGAAGGCGGCTTCGGTCGCCTTCGGGTTCTTCAGGTACCCCTTCATGACGATGTTGCCGCGCATGAACACCTCGCCCATGGTCAGGGCGTCGGCCGGCACCGGCTGCAGCGTCTCGGCGTCGGCGACCATCAGCCCATCCAGCACCGGATAGCGTACGCCCTGGCGCGCTTTCATCCGGGCCTTCTCGGCCGCGGGCAACGCGTCCCAGTCCTCGTGCCAGTCGCAGACCACGGCCGGGCCATAGACTTCGGTCAGGCCGTAGACATGGGTGATGTGGAAGCCCATGCGCTCCATGCCCTCGATCACGGCCGCCGGCGGCGGGGCGGCGGCGGTCATCATCTCGATGGTTCGACCGCCGAGCTTCGGCGGTTCGGGCGCATGCAGCAGCATGGTCATGATGATCGGCGCACCGCACAGGTGGGTGACGCCATGGCGCTCGATCGCACCGAGGATGCCCGGCGCATCGACCCGGCGCAGGCAGACGTGGGTCCCGGCCAGCGCCGTGATGGTCCAGGGAAAGCACCAGCCGTTGCAATGGAACATCGGCAGGGTCCAGAGGTATGTCGGATGCCCCGCCAACCCCCAGACCATGATGTTGCCGACCGCATTCAGATAGGCGCCGCGATGGTGATAGACGACGCCCTTGGGATCGCCGGTCGTGCCGCTGGTATAATTGAGCGAGATCGCATCCCATTCGTCGGCGACCGGGATGCCGGCGTAGGCGGGATCGCCCTCGGCCAGCAGCGCCTCGTAACCGAGCGTGCCGATCAGGTCGCCACTCTCGGCCAGCGGATCGTCGATGTCGACGACGATCGGTTTCGTCCCCTCCATCAGCGCCAGCGCCGCCGCGACGATCGGGGAAAACTCCCGATCGGTCAGCAGCAGCTTGGCCTCGCCATGGCCCAGCATGAAGGCGATGGTCGGCGCGTCCAGGCGGATGTTGAGCGCGTTCAGCACGGCGCCGGCCATGGGTACGCCGTGATGGGCCTCGATGATTTCCGGAATGTTCGGCGCCATGATCGCGACCGTGTCGCCCGGGCCGATGCCGCGCCGGTTCAGGGCCGAGGCGAGCCGGCGACAGCGCTCCGCGGTTTCGCGCCAGGTATAGCGGCGCGCGCCATGGACGATCGACGGCCGGTCCGGATGGACCGCGGCAGCGCGTTCCAGGAAACCGAGCGGGGTCAGCGGCACGTGGTTGGCCGGGGTGCGGTCGAGATCGCGGGCGTAGGGCGAGGAAAGCGGGATCATGCCGGGTCCAATGAACGGGGTAGCGCCATGATCCGCCCAAGCGCCCGGAAACCGCAAGCGGCGTGACGCGTCCGGCGCCAGCGGCTAGGCTTGCCGCAAGAACGATGCCCAAAGGGAGAGACGATCCATGACCGAGGACGCGGCCGCCCGTTTCGATGCGATCCATGCCCGCTCGCTCCGGGATCCCGAGGCTTTCTGGGGTGAGGCCGCCGCCGACCTCGCCTGGGTCAGGCCTTATGACCGCGTGCTCGACGCCAGCCGCCCGCCGTTCTATCGCTGGTTCCCCGGCGGTCGCCTCAACATCTGTTACAACGCGCTCGACCGCCATGTCGCGGCCGGGCGCGGCGACCAAGTGGCCTTGATCCACGACAGCCCCGTCACCGGCCGGGTCGACCGCTACACCTATCGGCAACTGACCGAGCGGGTGGCGAAGCTGGCCGGCGCCATCGCGGCCCTGGGCGTGGGCAAGGGCGACCGGGTGGTGATCTATCTGCCGATGGTGGCGGAGGCGGCGATCGCGATGCTCGCCTGCGCGCGCCTGGGGGCGGTCCATTCGGTCGTGTTCGGCGGTTTCGCCGCGCGCGAACTCGCGACCCGGATCGACGACGCCAAGCCGAAGCTGATCCTGTCCGCCTCCTGCGGCATCGAGACTACAAAGCGCGTGCCCTACAAGCCGTTGCTCGACGCCGCGATCGAACAGGCTGCGGCCAAGCCGGCCCATTGCCTGATCCTGCAGCGGCCGGAGCTGCCCTGCGACCTGGTGCCGGGTCGGGATCTCGACTGGGCCGAGGCTGCTGCGGCGGCCGAACCGGCGCCCTGCGCCGATACGGCGGCAACCGACCCGCTCTATATTCTCTACACCTCCGGCACGACCGGCGTGCCCAAGGGCGTGGTGCGCGACCATGGCGGCTACGCGGTCGCGCTCCATTGGAGCATGGGCAACGTCTTCGGCCTGGCGCCGGGCGAGACCATGTTCACCGCGTCCGACGTCGGCTGGGTCGTCGGCCATAGCTACATCGTCTATGCGCCGTTGCTGAAGGGCTGCACTTCGGTGCTCTACGAGGGCAAGCCGATCGGCACGCCCGACGCCGGGGCGTTCTGGCGGATCGTGCGCGACCATGGCGTCCATGTGCTGTTCACCGCACCGACCGCGTTTCGCGCGATCCGGCGCGAGGATCCCGACGGCCGTTTCATCAAAGCCGCGCCGCTGGGTCCATTCCGCGCCCTGTTCCTGGCGGGCGAACGCTGCGACCCACCCACGCTTGCCTGGGCCGAGACGCAGCTCGGATTGCCGGTGATCGACCATTGGTGGCAGACCGAGACCGGCTGGCCGATCGTGGCCAACTGCCTCGGCATCGGGCGATTGCCCATCAAGCCCGGGTCGCCGACCAAGCCGGTGCCGGGCTGGGAAGTGCTGGCCCTGGACGAGGCCGGCCAGCCGGTGGCGCCGGGCGAGATCGGCAACCTCGCCATCAAACTGCCCTTGCCGCCCGGTTCCTTGACGACGCTCTGGCGGGCGGACGAACGCTACGTCTCGTCATACCTCGCGGCCTTTCCGGGATATTACCAGTCGGGCGACGCCGGCTATATCGACGAGGAGGGCTATGTCTTCGTGATGACCCGGACCGACGACATCATCAACGTCGCGGCCCACCGCCTGTCGACCGGGTCGATGGAGGAGGTCGTGGCCGCCCATCCCGATGTCGCCGAATGCGCGGTCATCGGCGTGCTGGACGAGGTGAAGGGCCAGATGCCGCTGGGCTTCGTCGTGCTGAAATCCGGGGTCGTCCGACCGGACGAGCAGATCGAGCGCGAGATCGCGCAGCTGATCCGCGACCGTATCGGCCCTATCGCCGGCTTCAAACGCACGCTTGTGGTCGACCGGCTGCCGAAGACCCGATCCGGCAAGATCCTGCGTCAGGCCATGCGCGGCCTGGCCGATCGCAAACCAGTCGCGACGCCGCCCACCATCGACGATCCGGCGGCGCTGGACGAGATCGATGCAGCATTGAAGAAGGCGGGGTTCTGACAATCACCCGCGACGGCTGCTCCCCGTCACTTCCGAACTGATCGAACCGAGCAATCCGCGATGGTACGATCTTTCGCAGGACCTTCGAGCGGTCCCGGATTTCCGCGTTCGCGGGAATGACGGCGGGGTTGGATACGCCCAGTCATTCCCGCGGAATTCGGGGTCAGATCTCGTCGATCTCGGTCAGCAGCGGCTCCGCGCGGACGGCGTTCGGGTTCTGCTTGCGGGCGACCACGAGCAGGGCTTCGAAGTCCGCCTGGCTGCACAGGCCGATCGCCACCGGGTTGCGCGGCTTGATGTTGGGCGAATTCCAGTGCGAGCGGTCGCGGATGGCCGCGATAGTGGGCTTGGTCGTGCCGATCAGGCGCGAGATCTGGGCGTCCGACAATTCCGGGTGGTTCTTGATGATCCAGGCGATGGCGTCGGGCTTGTCCTGGCGCTTGGAGATCGGCGTGTATTTCGGGCCGCGCAGCTTGGACGGCGCCACCGGATGGGCGCCGGACGCGAGCTTCAGGCGCAGCGCCGGATCGGTCTCGCAGCGTTCGATCTCGGCCTTGGTGATCTGGCCGTTCGCGATCGGGTCCAGCCCCTGCATCATGGTCGCGACCTCGCCGTCGGCGATCGCCTGGACCTCGAGGGCATGCAAGCCGCAGAACGCCGCGATCTGGTCGAACGACAGCGAGGTATGCTCGACGAGCCACACGGCGGTGGCCTTGGGCATCAGGGGCAGCGGCATGCTTTTACTTCTCCTGGCGACGCGGGAAGGGCCGGCGGTCGCTGGCTAGCGGGTTCCCGGGACGATATGCATAAAAATGACGATATGCTGCTTATATAGTCGAGCGGGCCGCGCGATGGAAGCGCCGGGTCGATCAGCGGCCCGCAAGGCCGCCCGGCGTCCCGGGATCCGCTCAGGCGACCAGCACGATCTTGCCGATATGGGCGGAGCTTTCCATCAGGCGATGCGCCTCGTCGGCATGGGCGAGCGGGAAGGTCTTGAACAGCACCGGCTTCACCGTGCCGGCGTCGAGCAGCGGCCAGACATGGGCACGCAGCGCATCGGCGATGATGCCCTTTTCCGCCGGCGGGCGCGGGCGCAGGGTCGAGCCGGTCAGGGTCAGGCGCTTGCGCATCACCAGGTTGAGGTCGATCTCGACCTTGGCGCCCTTCAGGAATGCGATGTTGACGATGATGCCATCGACCGCGGCTGCCTGGATGTTGCGCTGGACATAGTCGCCGCCGACCATGTCGAGCACGATGTCGACGCCGTGGCCATGGGTCAGTTCCTTGACCACCTGGACGAAATCCTCGGTCCGGTAGTCGATGCCGCGCTCGGCGCCCAGGCGCTCGCAGGCCTGGACCTTGTCGGCACTGCCGGCCGTCGCGAAGGCGCGGCCGCC
The DNA here is from genome assembly GCF_035943795.1 of Aliidongia sp. Lineage (NCBI taxonomy): Bacteria > Pseudomonadati > Pseudomonadota > Alphaproteobacteria > Rhodospirillales > Dongiaceae > Aliidongia > Aliidongia sp. The sequence goes on from NZ_DASZBY010000034.1 coordinate 65,480, forward strand.
CATGGCCTTGACCAACTGGATCGCCGTGGTGCCGATGCCGCTGGTGCCGCCGTGGATGAGGACGGTCTTGCCCGCGGCGAAATGCGCCCGGTCGACCAGGTTGCTCCAAACCGTGAAGAAGGTCTCGGGCAGGCCGGCCGCCTCCTCGAACGACAGGCCGGTCGGCACCGGCAGGCATTGCACGGCCGGCACCGTGCAATACTCGGCATAGCCGCCGCCCGCGACGAGCGCGCAAACCTTGTCGCCGACCGCCAGCCGATGGGCGCCGAAGCCCAGTGACACCACCGTGCCCGCGACCTCGAGGCCCGGGATGTCGGAGGCGCCTGGCGGTACCGGATAATGCCCCTGGCGCTGCAGCAGGTCCGGCCGGTTGACGCCCGACGCCGCAACCTTGATCAGCACCTCGCCCTCGGCCGGCTGCGGCACCGGGCGGAGCGAGGGACGAAGCACGTCGGGTTCGCCCGGCATGGAGATCTCGATCGCGGTCATCATCTCGGGCAAGGCGGTCATGGCGGACGCTTTCGGTATGGGGACGGCGCGGATGCGCGCTGTGCTGTCCTAGCCGGAATGGGGCGGTCGAGGCAACCATCGGGCCCGCAGGACGAAGACCAGATGCTCGCACCCTGCCGTCATGGAATGGTCACGGGTCCGACGCATGCAGGCACATCATGACGCTGGTGCTGGTCAGGGTCCCGCGATCGTCTCGACGCTTGTCTTCCGCCGGTTTCGGCGTTAGAAACCGCGCCTTCCGTGACGGGTCTCCGGGCCGCGCACGGCCGTCTGTTGCTTGACGTGCCGTGGGGCGACCGGTATAACCCGCCACCCCGTTGACAGTTTCGTTTCATCGAGAGCGCGTTTTCCATGGCCAATCACAAGTCCGCTGAGAAGCGTTACCGGCAGACCCTTCGTCGGACCGAGGTCAATCGTGCCCGTGTCGGCCGCATCCGGACCTTCGTCAAGAAGGTCGAGCTGGCGATCGCTGCCGGCAACAAGGACGATGCCAAGGCCGCCTTCATCGCCGCCCAGCCGGAGATGGTGCGGGGCGCCCAGAAGGGCGTGCTGCATAAGAATACGGTCTCACGCAAGCTTTCGCGCCTGAACGCGCGGATCGCCGCGCTCTAGTTCGATTTCTCGCCGAGTCGGCCCCGGACTGCCGGGGCCGAATGTCTGACGGATTTGCTACTCGATTGCCTCGCGATCGAAGTAAAGACGGCTGTCTGTCTTTGCTTTGTTTCGCCCAGCGAAAATATTCGCGCGTTCCGCATTCGATCCCGTTGCCAGCAGCGTCACCCATCGGTAATCTTCCTGAGCCTTGTCCTCATAGGAGATGCGCGCGGAATTTTGGTCTCCGGGCGCGTTAACTAGCGAGTGTCGGGGTTTTGCGATGGCGCGTCAGTGCGCGATTGTGGATCTGCCGAGAAATACTTGTAAAATTTCAATAATCACAAACGGTCGGCCTTTCGGGGCAGACGGTCTGGGGTGTTGGGGGGCACATCTTCTGGAGATGCGGTGGCGACGGACGCCTGTCGTTCGGTCGCGCCAAATCGCCATCATGACGGATCTTCCGGGTCGATCGGCCGAGCGCCAGTTTCTCAGCGTTTGGGGCGATGGCTCGTGGCGCGAGAGTGGGACGGATCACATCCGGCCTGCCGGTCGCGCTGGCTAAATGTCGATCCGACGGTCGCGCCCCGATATGCGGGAGGCGAGCGTCGGCGACGCGATGGTGACGAGCGACTTCTCGCCGCCGGCCCGCGTGGCCCGTCGGAGCCTTGGACCCCGATGGCCGTGCCCGCCCGCGCGGAAAGCTGGACGCCGCCGGCGTGTTACCGGGTTTCAATCTGCGAGATGGGCTGGGCAGTGCGGGTAGTGGCTCGAAGCGCAATGATCATTCTTTTTGGACGCCACGCGGCCCGCGGCCTCGTGCCCGGCGGGATGCGCGCACGGTGACCGTGAACGTTTCCGAGATCGACGGGCCGCTCGAGGCTCAGTGGCAGCGGGTGCGCGGCCGGCTGCGTGACGAGTTCGGCGAAGCCGCCTATCGCAGTTGGCTGTCGTCGCTCAGCCTCGCCGACCTGGTCGAAGGCGCCATCCGCATCGAAGTGCCGACCCGTTTCCTGCGCGATTGGGTCGTGGCCCATTACGCCGATCGGATCCGGGCGCTCTGGTCCGGCGAGAACAGGGACGTGAACGCGGTCGAAATCGTCGTGGGCGAACGCCGTGTCGAGCCCACGCCGGTCGAGGCCGAGCGCGCGATGGCGGCACTCGTCGCGGACGAAGAGCGGTCGGCCGAGCGCGCCGAGGTTTCCGTCCGCCCTGTCAACGCCGCAACGGTCGCGCCGATGGTCGAGCCGCCAGACGACCGCGAGATTTCGGCCCCGCTCGACCAGCGCTTCACCTTCGAGAATTTCGTCGTCGGCAAGCCGAACGAGTTGGCCCATGCCGCCGCACGCCGGGTCGCCGAGTCGGCGGCGACGGGCAATCGCGCCGCGCCGTTCAATCCGCTGTTCCTCTATGGCGGCGTCGGGCTGGGCAAAACCCACCTGATGCATGCGATCGCCTGGCACATCCGCCGGCAGGATCCGAGCCGCAAGGTGATCTACCTGTCGGCCGAAAAATTTATGTACCAGTTCATCAAGGCGCTGCGCTTCAAGGACACCATGGCGTTCAAGGAGCAGTTCCGCTCGGTGGACGTGCTGATGATCGACGACGTGCAATTCATCAGCGGCAAGGATTCGACCCAGGAAGAGTTCTTCCACACCTTCAACGCGCTGGTCGACCAGAACCGCCAGGTGATCATTTCGGCCGACAAGTCGCCGTCTGATCTCGAAGGCATGGAAGAACGGATGAAATCCCGGCTGGGCTGGGGCCTGGTCGCCGACATCCATCCGACGACCTACGAGCTGCGGTTGGGGATCCTGCAGGCCAAGGCAGAGCTGAAGCAGACCCAGATCCCTGCCAAGGTGTTGGAATTCCTGGCGCACAAGATCACGTCGAACGTGCGCGAGCTCGAAGGTGCGCTGACCCGCATCACGGCGCATGCGCAACTGGTCGGCCGCTCGATCACGCTGGAAAGCGCCCAGGACGTGCTGCACGACCTGTTGCGCGCGAACGACCGCCGGGTCACGATCGAAGAGATCCAGAAGCGGGTGGCCGAGCATTTCAACATCCGGCTGGCCGACATGCATTCGGCCCGCCGCGCCCGGGCCGTCGCCCGCCCGCGCCAGGTCGCGATGTACCTGTGCAAGCAGCTGACGCCCCGCTCGCTGCCCGAGATCGGCCGCAAGTTCGGCGGCCGCGATCACACGACGGTCATGCATGCCGTGCGCAAGATCGAGGAACTGGTCGCCGCCGACCGCGCGCTGGGTGAAGACATCGACCTGCTGAAGCGGATGCTGGAGACTTAAGGGCTCGCTGCGCCGCCGCCGATTTCCGAATTCGACCGCAAGCTCCGGAGGGTCTCCGGATCGGGCCCTGCCCATATTGATGGAACACGCCGAACGGCGTGATTCTATCGAGGGAGCAGTGCCATGGAGTTCGCAGATACGATGCCGGCGGAGAGTGCCCCGTCCTCCTTCCGCCCGGACACGGGTGCTGGCGAGACGATCCGTTTTGCCGTCGGCGCCGGATCGCTGGGCGCGGTCCTCGTGGCGGAAAGCGCACGAGGCCTGTGCGCGATCCTGCTCGGCGACCGGCCGGAGGGGGCGATCCGCGAGCTGGAGAGCCGCTTTCCCGATGCCCGGCTGCTGCGCGACGATCCGGGCCTCGATCCGTCGTTGCGCCAGATCGTGGCCTTCGTCGAGGATCCGGCCCGGGGCCTGGACCTGCCGCTCGACCTGCGCGGCACCCCGTTCCAGCACCAGGTCTGGCAGGCGCTCCGAGACATTCCGGCCGGCGCCACCGCCAGCTATTCGGCGATCGCCGCGCAGATCGGCGCACCCAAGGAAGCCTATGCGGTGGGCGAGGCCTGCGCCGCGAACGTGCTCGCCGTTGCGGTGCCGTGCCATCGGGTAGTCCGCAAGGACGGCACGCTCGCGGGTTTCCGCTGGGGCTTCAAGCGCAAGCGGGCGCTGCTGACGCGGGAAGGCGGGCTGCTCGCCTAGCCTCGGGGCCGGAATGCTGCGGCCTCGAGACCTTCGGCGGCGAGGGTCCGGGCGACGGCGGGCCGCCGCAGCATCCGTTCCGTATGGGCCGACCAATGGGGATAGGCCGACATGTCCACGCCGATCAGCCCGCCCCAGCGGTAGAATACCAGGGGATAGGTATCGGCGACGGTGAAGCGCTCGCCGACGAACCAGACGCCGGTCGCCGCCAGGGCTTCGATCTCGTCGTAATAATCCAGGATGGCGCGCCGGCCCGCCTCCTTGATGGCGGGATGGAGGCCTTCGTCGCCGGCAAAGCGCTCCATGCGCCAGTATTGTCCGAAGGCGACATGCACGGAAGCTGCGTAGAACGACAACAGCTCGTTGCAGCGGGCGAACAGCATCAGGTCGTCGATCGGCAGCACGCCCGAGTCCGGGAAGCGGCGACCCAGATAGTTCAGGATCGCCACGTTCTCGGTCACGATCGTACCGTCGACCGCGAGCGCCGGCACCCGGCCCTTCCTGTTGATCGCCAGATAGTCGGGACGGAGATGGGCGCCTTCGCGGATCGGCACCGGGCACCCCTCGTAGGATGCCCCGGCCTCATGCAGGACGATGTGCGGCGCCAGCGAGCAGGCGCCGGGGGAATAATAGAGCTTCAGCGTCATGGGCCTCTCCCCGGGAATCGAGATCTCGTGGAAATTGGCGACGCAGACGGCAGAAGGCGAACGATGGTTCTTTGCCAAGCTTGTGAGGGAAAGTAACATCCCGGCATGGTCCACTTTCCGTCGATCCAGACCCTGCGCGCCTTCGAGGCGGCAGGGCGTCTCCAGAGCTATTCGGCCGCCGCGCGTGAGTTGGGCCTGACCCATTCCGCGATCAGCCATCGCATCCGGGCGCTCGAAACCGGCGGTGGCCAGACGCTGTTCCAGCGCGCCGGCAACCGCATGATCCCGACCGGGGAAGGACATCGGCTGCTGGTCCAGGTGCGCGCGGCGCTGGGTTTGCTGGAACAGGCATTTCCGGGAAACGCCCCGAATCCGCGCCGGCTCGTGCTCGACGCGCTGCCGGCCTTCGCGGCGCGTTGGCTGGCCCCGCGCCTCGGTGCCTTCCGGTCCGCGCATCCGGACGTCGAGCTGGAGCTGCGCGCGCTGCCGAAACTGACCGATCTAGCGGCCGAGGGCATCGACGCGGCGATCCGGTATGGCCCGGGCGACTGGCCGAACCTGCAGGCGACGCCGCTGGCCCGCGAGCGGATCTTTCCGGTCTGTGCGCCGGCCTATCGCGAGCGCCACGGCATCGAGCTGCCCGAAGACCTCGCGCGCCTCACCCTGCTGCGCAATCCCTGGCAGCCCTGGACGCCATGGTTCCAGGCGGCCGGCCTGGCGTTCAAGGAACCGGCGACCGGTTCGTCCTATGCGGATGCCGGATTGCTGCTGCAGGCGGCTGCGGCCGGCGAGGGGGTGGCGCTCGCCCGCGGGTTGCTCGCGCGGGACGATCTGGCCACTGGGCGGCTGGTGCGGCCGTTCGAGGTGGCGATCTGGGATCGCTACGGCTATTTCCTGGTGCGGCCCCTGACGGCGATACCGAACCCCGCGCTGGCCGCGTTCGAGCGATGGCTGTCGCAGGCCATCGCCGTCGACGCGGCGGAGCGCGGGTAGGGCGTCAGAGCCCGAGCATCAGGCCCATGTTCTGGACGGCCGCACCGGACGCGCCCTTGCCGAGATTGTCCAGGCGGGCGACCAGGGTCGCCTGGCCGTGGGCCGGGTGGGCGAACACGAACAGCTGCAGCAGGTCGGTGCCGTTCAGGGTCTCCGGATCGAGATGGGCGAGGCCGGTCTTGCCGGACAGTTCGAGCGGCATGACGCGCACCAGCTTCTGGCCCTCGTAATAGTCGGCCAGGATGCCATGGATGTCCGCGCCCGAAATCGGCCGCGCCAGGGCACGCAGGTGCAGCGGTACCGCGACCAGCATGCCCTGGCGCCAGTTGCCGACGGACGGCAGGAAGATCGGCCGATGGGCCAGGCGGCCATGAACCTGCAGTTCCGGCACATGCTTGTGCTCGAGGTTGAGGCCGTAATAACGCACCGGGCTGGCGTCGGCGCCGGGCGGGTCGCTCTCGTAGCTCTCGATCAGCTTCTTGCCACCGCCAGAATAGCCCGAGGTGGCATGGATCGACAGCGGATAGTCGGCACCCAGCACGCCGGCATCGACCAGCGGGCGGATGAGCGCGATGCCGCCGGTTGGATAGCAGCCGGGATTGCTGACGCGCCGGGCGGCGGCGATCCTGTCGGCTTGGCCCGGCGCCATTTCGGCGAAGCCATAGACCCAGTCGGGATCGACGCGATAGGCGGTCGAGGCGTCGAGCAGGCGGGTGCGCCCGCCGGCGGCCATGGCGGCCGCTTCACGCGAGGCGTCGTCGGGCAGGCACAGGATGGCGAGGTCGACCTCGTTCAGCGCGCGGCGCCGCGCGGCCGGATCCTTGCGCGAGTCGGCTGGCAGGCTGACGATCTCGATGTCGGTGCGATCGGCCAGACGGCGATGGATCTCGAGCCCCGTGGTGCCGGCTTCGCCATCGATGAATACGGTCGGTCGTGTGGACATGGGCTTAATTCCTAGAGGATCCGGGCGGCCGATCGACGCCGGAAACGCGGCTTGAACACTACCAGCGCCAAGCCGGCGAAGACCAGTCCGCCTGCCGCAACCTTGGTCTGATCCAGGCGCTCGTCCAGGCAGATCGCGGCGATCACCAGGCCGAACACCGGGACCAGCAGCGAGAAGGGGGCGACCCGGCTGGCCGGGTGGCGCTTCAGCAACGTGCCCCACAGCGCGGAGCCCGCGGCCGCCGACAGCGGGCCGGCATAGAGGATGACGGCGACGGTGCTCCAGGACCGATGCGCCCAGGCCGCCGCCGGATCCTCGAACAGGATCGACAAGATCGCCAGCGCCACGGCGGCGACCGGGCTCATCCAGACCGACAGCGCCAGCATGTCGACGCCGCCCAGGCGCTTGATCAAAATGTTGCTGGCAGCCCAGCACGCGGCGGCGGCGAGCGTGATAGCCAAGCCGGCGAACGTCGATCCGGCACCGCCGCCGAGGCCGATCAGCGCCAGCCCGGCGAAGGCGACGAGCGTGCCGAGCAGCACGATGGCCGGCGGTCGCTCGCCCAGCACCAGGGCGGCGAGCGCGATGGTCATGAAGGCCTGGCTCTGCAACACCAGCGAACCCAGGCCGGGCGCCATGCCGGCCGCGATCGACACGGTCGACAGCCCATAGAGCCCGACGCCCAGCACGATGCCCAATGTGGCCACCATGCGCCACGGGACCGCGGGGCGCGGCACGACCAGCATCAGGCCGGAGGCGACGGCGAAGCGCAGCGCGGCAAACAGCAACGGCGGCATGCCGCCGTCGAGGCCCAGTCGAACGACGGTGAAATTGCCGCCCCAGAGCAGGGCGACCAGGCTCGCCAGCAGCATGTCGGTGATCGGCATCTATCCAGCCCCAAATCGATTGATGAACGGAGTGGATTTGATCAAGCTGGCACGACGCCGACAAACGGGAGTTTTCCGGGTTCAGGCCGCAAAAATTCGGGGCTACAAATGGTCGATCTGCTGCCACCTCTGAACGCGCTGCGCTTCTTCGAAGCCGCGGCCCGGCATCTCAGCTTCACGGTCGCCGCCGAAGAGTTGCACCTGACGCAGTCGGCGGTCAGCTACCAGGTGAAGCAGCTCGAGGCAGCGCTCGGCATCCTGCTGTTCGAGCGGTTGCCCCACGGGCTCGTGTTGACCGCGGCCGGCGAACTCTACCTGATGGAGGTCCGGACGGTGCTGCAGCGCCTGCGCTTCGCCGGCGATCGGCTCGGTCGCCAGGCGCGGGGCCGCGACGTGCTGGCGGTCAGCATGCTGCCGTCCTTCGCCGCCAAATGCCTGGTGCCGCGCCTGGGCCGGTTCACGGCGGCCTTTCCGGGCATCGACCTCAGCCTCAGCGTCGCGACCGATCTGGTCGATCCGGATGCGGCCGGGCTGGATTGCTGCCTGCGCTATGGGCCGGGCGGTTGGGCCGGCGTCGCGGCCGAACGCCTGGGCGGTGAGGACCTGATCGCCGTGGCCAGGCCGGCGCTGCTGGCCGAAGGACCGCCGATCGCGGTGCCGGCCGATCTGCTGCGCCATCGGCTGATCCACGACAAGGGGGCGGTGACCTGGATCGAGTGGCTGGCCCATGTGGGTGCGCCGGAGCCGGACGGCACGGGGCCGTTCTTCACGGAGTCGACGCTGGCCTATCAGGCGGCGATCGACGGCGGCGGCGTGGCACTCGGCCGGTCCCTGCTGGTCGCGGACGATCTGGCGGCGGGACGGCTGGCAGCCCCGCTGTCCCATTCGATGCCGGCGCCCTTCGCCTATTTCCTGATCCGCCCGACCCGGCGGCGCAGCCCGCTGGCCGAGGCCTTCCGCGACTGGCTGCTGGCCGAGATCTTCGCGCCCACGGCGGCGTGACGATCCCTTCGCGCCTGCAACACGCAAACCGTTCGTCGGCCCGGAAATCTGTGCTATACGATCCGTCCGTGGGGAAGGGCCGCAAGAGCCTCGCACCGGCGGGTCGGTCCGGTCGCTGGTCCGTCTGTTGTAACCTTGCCAACGAGCGCCCCTTGGTACGATTCCAGACACCATGAAGATCACCATTGAACGCGCGGCGCTGCTGCGCGCCCTCGGCCACGTCCAGAGCGTCGTCGAGCGCCGAAACACCATTCCCATCCTGTCGAACGTGCTGCTGCGCGCGGAAAGCGGGCGGCTCAGCCTGTCAGCCACCGACATGGACCTGGAGGTCGTCGAGGTCGTGCCGGCTCAGGTCGTGCGCGAGGGCAAGACCACCGCACCGGCCCATACGCTCTACGACATCGTGCGCAAGCTGAAGGACGGCGCCCAGGTCGAACTCGACGCGAGCGGCGACCGGGGTGCCCTGACCCTGCGGTCCGGCCGGTCGACCTTCACGCTCGCCTGCCTGCCGGCCGAGGACTACCCGGTCATGTCGGGCGGCCCGCTGGCCCACGAATTCCTGCTCGCGGCCAACGACCTGAAGGGCCTGATCGACCGGACGCGCTTCGCGATCTCGACCGAAGAGACGCGGTACTATCTGAACGGCATCTATCTGCATGCCGCCCAGAGCGCCGAGGTCGACGTGCTGCGCGCGGTCGCGACCGATGGCCATCGCCTGGCGCGGGTCGACGTCCCGCTGCCGGACGGCGCCAAGGGCATGCCGGGCGTGATCGTCCCGCGCAAGACCGTCATGGAACTGCGCAAGCTGCTGGACGAGACCGATCAGGCCGTGCGCATCGAATTGAGCGAGACCAAGATCCGCTTCGATTTCGGCGACGGCGTGCTGACGTCCAAGCTGATCGACGGTACGTTCCCGGACTATGACCGGGTCATCCCGGCCGGCAACGACAAGATCCTGGAAGTCGCGACCCGGCTGTTCGCCGAGGCGGTCGATCGCGTCTCGACCATCTCGACCGAGAAGAGCCGGGCGGTGAAGCTGGCGCTCGACCATGGCAGCCTGGTGCTGTCGGCGACCAGCCCCGAGAACGGCACAGCGTCGGAAGAGATCGAGGTCGGCTACCAGCACGGGCCGATCGAGATCGGCTTCAACTCGCGCTACCTGCTGGACATCACCCAGCAGATCGAAGGCGAGGATGCCCAGTTCGTCATGGCCGATGCGGCGTCGCCGACGATCCTGCGCGACGCGCGCGATCATTCGGCCCTCTATGTGCTGATGCCGATGCGCGTCTGATCGGTTCGAGGCAGACCAGTTCGACCCAAGTCGAGAGGCTGTCCGGACAGGGCAGCCTCTCGATTCATTTTGGGCGGTCCGGGCGGTTCAACGGTCGAGTACGGCGCGGATCTTGATCGCGATGTCCTTCAGCGTGAACGGCTTGCCGATCATGTCGACGTCCGGATCCAGCTTGCCGTCGCGGACCACGGCGCGGCTGGCATAACCGGTGGTGAACAGTACCTTGAGGCCCGGTCGCGCCGCCACGACCGCGTCGGCCAGTTCGCGGCCATTGGTACCGCCGGGCAGGCCGACGTCGGTGAACAGCAGGTCGATCCGATCGAGGTCGGGGAGCTTCGCCATCGCATCCTCGGCGGTGCGGGCATCGACGACGGCATAGCCCAGGGTTTCCAGTGCGGTCACGCTATAGGCGCGGACATCGTCGTCGTCCTCGACCACCAGGATGGTTTCGCCGGTCCGGCCGTTCGGCAGGTGATCCGCGGCCGGAGGCTCGGCCGGGGCGGTATCGCCGATGAGGCGCGGCAGGAACAGCTCGACCGTCGTGCCATGGCCGATGGCGCTGCGGATCGCGGCGTGGCCGCCCGACTGGCGCGCGAAGCCATAGACCATGCTGAGGCCGAGGCCGCTGCCATAGCCCACGTCCTTGGTGGTGAAGAACGGCTCGAACGCCTTGGCCAGAGTCTCCGCACTCATGCCGGTGCCATTGTCGGTGACCGAGAGCATGACGTAGTCGCCCAGCGCGGCCTCGGGATATCGGCTCGCCGAAGCCTCGTCGAGCACGGTGTTGGCGGTCGTGATCGCGAGCTTACCGCCCGACGGCATGGCGTCGCGGGCATTCAGGGCGAGGTTGAGCAGCGCGTTCTCGACCTGGTTGGCGTCGGCGCTGGTCTGCCACAGGTCGCCCGCGAGCGAGCTTTCGATCGTGACCGTCTCGCCGAGCGACCGGCGCAGCAATTCCGACATGCCGGTGACCAGCTTGTTGAGATCGACCGCCTTCGGTGCCAGCGGCTGCTTGCGGGAGAAAGCGAGCAGGCGGTGGGTCAGGGTCGCTGCCCGTTCCGCGCCGCGCCGGGCGGCGCCGACCAGGCGGATCATACGCTCGTCCGTCAGGCCCAATTCCATGACGTCCAGGTTGCCGATCACTACGGTCAGCAGATTGTTGAAGTCATGGGCGACGCCGCCGGTCAATTGTCCGACTGCCTCCATCTTCTGGGCCTGGCGCAGCTGCTCCTCGAGCCGCCGGCTCTCGGTCACGTCACGGGCGCTGACCGCCACGCGCCGGCGCTCGTCGGCATGTTCGGGGACCGGCGAGGCGATCGCCTCGATCAACGACTCGCCCTGGGTGCGCCGGTATTGCACCGGCTTGCCGATGGCGAGCGCCTCGTTCAACGCATGGGCGATTTCGGTCGCCCGTTCCGGCGGGTGCACTTCGGCCAAGGTGCGGCCGACGACGGCGTCGCGCGTCATACCGTAGAGCCGCAAGGATGCCGGGTTGATCTCTTCATAGACGAACTCGCCGGTCGGGCCGACCATGATCAGTGCGTGGCATTCCGAGGAATGTTCGTAGAACAGCTGGATCTGGCTCTGGCTGGCCTGCAGCTGCGACGTCCGCTCCTCGATCTCGGTCTCGAGCGTCGCGTTGAGCCGCCGGATCTCGGCGTCGGCCCGATGGCGCTGCATGGCCATGCCCAGCAGGTTGGCGACCGATTCCAGGAAGGACAGATCCCGTTCGGTAAAATCGCCGGCGCTCTGGCTATCGGCTTCCAGCACGCCGAACGCCGGTTCCTGCCCGTCCAGGATGACGTTGATGGCACGTTGGATGTCGTGCTCGACCAGCAGTTCGGGTGTGCGGAAGCGTTCCTCCTCCGCCAGATGGTTCGAGATGACCGGGCGATGGGTCTGGAACGCATAGCCGGCCGGCGAGGCGAGATCGGCGCCGACGGTGGCATGTCCAACCACGCCCTCGTGCCAGCCGACCCCGGCGCGCACCAGGAAGCGGCCTTCGTCTGCCTGATATTCCAGTGCCTTGCAGAACTGGATGCCCAGGCCGAGCGCAGTCAGCCGACAGGCCTCGTGCAGCAGGGCGTCGAGCGGGACGTCGGTCAGCGCAATATGGCCGAGTTCGGCCAGCAGCGCCTGTTGATGCAGCCGCTGCTCCAGTTCGCTGCGGGCCGTGAAGGGCTCGGCGGGCGGCTCTAACGTCACGATGGGCTTCCGATCCAACTCGAAACGACGGTGGAAATCATGGCGGCGTCGGGGCGGCCAGTGGCCGGTCCACCCCTGGTCAACGCCGGCTCTCGCGATAAAGTCCGGCAGGCCGCCCGAAATTCGTCCGGGCCACGCGCGGGGCGAATGGCGATTGGGCTTCTGATCCTGGTGGCGCCGGTGTAAACTCCGGGGCTTCGAACTGCTCCGATGACCGGAGAAAAGCGACGGATTTCCGCAGGGGCGCCTAAGCATTGGTCCGAGTCAGCCTTGATCCGAGAATGCCTGCCGTCCGCGCCGTCACACCAACCCCGTGATCCCATAAGTCGATTGGAAAGTTCCTTCACGCCCGACGGTGCTGCCGGCCCGTCCTCGATCCCGTTCGAGGCCATGGGAAATCTGCGCGCGCCGGCCGGCACGTCGGCGCCGGTCGCGGTGCTGCGCCTCGACCTGACCGACTTCCGCTCCTACGAAACCGCCCGGATCGAAGTCGATGCCCGTCCGGTCGTGCTGACCGGGCCGAACGGCGCCGGCAAGACGAACCTGCTGGAAGCGGTCTCCTTCCTGGCGCCCGGCCGCGGCCTGCGCCGCGCGCGCCTGGCCGAGATCGACCGGCGCCCGGCATTGATGGGGGTTGCGGCGGTACCGGACATCGCCCGGCCCTGGGCGGTCGCGGCGAAACTGGCGACGCCGGGCGGCCTGGTCGCGATCGGCACCGGCCGCGACGGCACGAGCGAGAGCGGCGATCGACGGCTGGTCAGGGTCGACGGTCAGAGCGTCAAGGGCCAGGCGGCCCTGGCAGGCCACCTCAACCTCGTCTGGCTGACGCCGCAGATGGACCGGCTGTTCCAGGAGGGCGCCTCGCCGCGCCGCCGTTTCCTCGATCGGCTGGTGTTCGGTTATGACCCGGCCCATGCGACGCGCCTCGCCGCCTATGAACAGGCGCTGCGCGAACGGGCGAAACTGCTGCGTGCCGGTGGCGCCGATCCGCAATGGCTCTCGGTGCTGGAAGAAACCCTGGCGCGCGAGGGCGTCGCCGTGGCGGCGGCCCGGCGCGAGATCGTCGAGCGGCTCGACCAGGCAGCGTCCCGGCCCGCCGGGACCTTTCCCGCCCCACGGCTGCGGCTCGACGGCGGCGTCGAAGGCTGGCTCGACGACATGCCGGCACTGGCCGTCGAGGAACGGCTGCGCTCCGAATATGCCGCCGGCCGCCGGCTCGATGCCGAGATCGGCGGGGCCTCGGTCGGTCCGCACCGCAGCGATCTCAAGGTCAGCCATGCCGCCAAGGGCGCTAGCGCGGTCGATTGCTCGACCGGCGAGCAGAAGGCGCTGCTGATCGCCATCGTCCTGGCCCACGCGCGCCTGCAGACCGGCGTCAAGGGCGCGGCGCCGGTGCTGCTGCTCGACGAGGTCGCGGCCCATCTGGACCGCGCGCGCCGGCGCGCGCTGTTCGACGAGATCGAGGCGCTGGGCAGCCAGGCCTGGCTGACCGGCACCGACCCGGAACTGTTCGCCGAACTGGGCGGCCGTGCCGATTTCCTGACCGTGGCCGATGGGGCCGCCCTGCACGACCCGCCCCATGCCCGATAGCTGATATCCGCCGGCGGGGCCGCCATCGTGTGTTTGCCCCGAGCTTGCCTGAATTTCGTTCTAGACTATCCCGTTCGACCCCATCCGCCCTGGAGACGGTCGAGAGAGCCTGAAGAGAATAGTGATCCATCATGAGTGAGCCCGTTCCCCACCATCAGGACCCGTCGGCCGAAAATTACGGCGCCGACCAGATCAAGGTGCTGCGCGGCCTCGACGCGGTGCGCAAGCGGCCGGGCATGTATATCGGCGACACCGACGACGGCTCGGGCCTGCACCACATGGTCTACGAAGTCGTGGATAACGCGATCGATGAGGCGCTGGCGGGCTGGTGCGACACCGTCGAAGTGACCATGAACCCCGACGGGTCGGTCACGGTGCGCGACAACGGCCGCGGCATCCCGACCGACGTGCACAAGGAGGAAGGCGTGTCCGCCGCCGAGGTCATCATGACCCAGCTGCATGCCGGCGGTAAGTTCGACCAGAATTCCTACAAGGTCTCGGGCGGGCTGCACGGCGTCGGCGTCTCGGTCGTGAACGCGCTGTCGAGCCGGCTGGATCTGGTGATCTGGCGCGCGGGCCAGGAACACACCATGAGCTTCGCTCATGGCGACGCCGTGTCGAAGCTGGAGATTACCGGCACGGCGCCGATGATGCCGGCCGACAGCAAGCGCCCGGGCACCCAGCGCACCGGCACCCAGGTGACGTTCCTGCCCTCGACCGAGACCTTCACCAAGGTTGATTTCGATTTCGCGACCCTGGAGCATCGCCTGCGTGAGTTGGCCTTCCTCAATTCCGGCGTGACCCTGGTGCTGAACGACCAGCGCACGGCGGAGTGGAAGTCCGTCACCATGTTCTACGAAGGCGGGCTCGAGGCGTTCGTGGCCTATCTCGACAAGGCGAAGCAGCCGCTGCACGCGCCGGCGATCGTGGTGTCGGGCGAGCGCGAAGGCATCACCGTCGAGGTCGCCATGCAATGGACCGACTCGTACCACGAGTCGATGCTGTGCTTTACCAACAACATCCCGCAGCGCGACGGCGGCACTCATCTGGCCGGATTCCGCGGCGCGCTCACGCGCACCATCAACAATTACGCGACCGAGAGCGGCATCGCGAAGCGCGAGAAGGTGGCGCTGACCGGCGACGACGCGCGCGAGGGCCTGACCTGCGTGCTGTCGGTCAAGGTGCCGGATCCGAAATTCTCGTCCCAGACCAAGGACAAGCTGGTGTCGTCCGAGGTCCGCCCGGTGGTCGAGGCGATCATCGGCGACAAGCTGCAGCAATGGTTCGAGGAACATCCGACCGACGCGCGCAAGGTCATCGCCAAGGCAGTCGAGGCCGCTGCCGCGCGCGAGGCCGCGCGCAAGGCGCGCGAGCTGACGCGGCGCAAGGGCGCGCTCGATTTCGCGAACCTGCCGGGCAAGCTGGCCGACTGCCAGGAACGCGATCCGACCCAGTCCGAAATCTTCCTGGTCGAGGGCGACAGCGCCGGCGGCTCGGCCAAGCAGGGGCGCAATCGCAAGTTCCAGGCGATCTTGCCGTTGCGCGGCAAGATCCTGAACGTGGAGCGCGCACGGTTCGACAAGATGCTGTCGAGCCAGGAAATCGGCACGCTCATCACGGCGCTCGGCACCGGTATCGGACCCGACGATTTCAACGTCGAAAAGACGCGCTACCACAAGATCATCATCATGACCGACGCCGATGTGGACGGCAGTCACATCCGCACCCTGCTGCTGACGTTCTTCTTCCGGCAGATGCGCGCGCTGGTCGATGCGGGCTATCTCTACATCGCCCAGCCGCCGCTCTATCGCGCCAAGCGGGGCTCGTCCCAGGCGGTCTATCTGAAGGACGATGCAGCGCTCGACGAATATTCGATCAGCTCCGGCCTGAACAATGCCGTGCTGGTGCAATCGGACGGGCAGCAGCGCGGCGGCAACGATCTGCGCGATCTGGTCGACAAGGCGCGCTCCTGCCGCAGCTGGGTCGAACCGCTCGGCCGCAAGATCGGCAGCAAGGATCTGATCGAGCAGGCAGTGATGGCCGGCCTGTTTTCGCCGGGCGTGTTCGCCGACCCGGAGTTGGCGGCGGCGGCGGCAAAGGAGACGGCGCGCCGCATGGACCGCCTGTCGAACCCGGACGAGGAGGCGTGGAATTCCGCCGTGGTCGAGGGCGAAGGCGTGGGTTTCATGCGCATGGTGCGCGGCCTGCAACAACGTTACGTCATCGATCCGATCTCGGCCCGCAGCCAGGAAGCCCGCCGCCTCGACGACCAGAAATCCTATCTCCTGGGCACGTTCGAAGCGCCGGCCACGCTCCAGGCCCGCGATGCCGAAACGAAGATCCCCGGTCCGACCAAGCTGCTGGACACGGTCGTGGAGTTCGGCCGCAAGGGCGTCGAAGTACAGCGCTACAAGGGCCTGGGCGAGATGAACCCGGACCAGCTGTGGGAGACCACCCTCGACCCCAATGCGCGCGCCCTGCTGCAGGTCAAGGTCAGTCACGAGGATTCGGCCGAGGAGACCTTCTCGACCCTGATGGGCGACATCGTCGAACCGCGCCGGGAGTTCATCCAGACCAACGCGCTGAACGTGTCTAATCTGGACGTGTAGCCAGCCGCTCGATCTCGGCGACCGCCCGGCCCAACCCATCCTCGGTCCTCATGGCGGCGCCCAACGCTGCGGCGCGGGAGCGCAGGGCGGCATCGTCGGCCAGGGCGATCCCGCGTCCCAGCGCCGAGGCCGTCAGGTCTTTCGCGGCGAACCAGGGCGGCGCCACCCCGGCATGGCGCAGGCAGTCCGCCCAGAAGAACTGATCACCCGCGAAGGGAACGACGACGGATGGCACGCTGGCGCGGGCGACGGAGTGGCTGGTGCCGGCACCGCCATGGTGGACGACCATCGAGACCCGGGGAAACAGCCAGTCGTGCGGCGTGTCGCCGATGGCGAGGACATGGGCGGGCAGGTCGGTCGACCCGACACCGCTCCAGCCGGGATAGAACAAGGCCCGTCGCCCGCCGAGGGCAGGGATCAGCGCCGCCAGCAAGCCCAGCCGGTCGAGCCCCGCCATGCTGCCGAAGCCCACATAGAGCGGCGGGTCGCCCGCCGCCAGGAAGGCGTCAAGGGCGGGCGGTGGGGTCCAGGCCGTTGCCGGTATCGCCCACTGGCCGCAGACCAGGGCGCTGTCCGGCCAATCGCGCGGGCGGGGCAGCAGGCTGGGCGAAATTCCGTACAGCATGGGGTGGTTTGTCCACAGCCGACGGCGGGGTGCCAGACCCATCGTGCCCGTCCGTGCGGCATTGAGCCTTGCTCGAAACGCGCGCCAGATCAGGCCATTCACCAGGCGGTGGCTCGTCCGGTTGAGCCAGCCCGGGATCAGGCCGGGGCGCAGGAACGGCGATGGGAATTCCGCAGTCGGCGTGATCGGGATCAGGCCGGTGCCGATCGCCGGAATGCCGAGATGTTCGGCCACCGACAGGCCGACGAAGGCCGCGAGACCGCCGAGGATCACGGCATCGCAGCCCTGGGCCGCTTCCAGGGTTTCGCGCATCCAGGCCTCGGCATTGGCATTGGCGATATGGGCCAAGGTCTTCGCCGTATCGGCGAACCCGCCGCCCCGGTCGACGGCGCCGGAAAGGGCCTCGCCCAGCGCCGCCTTGATATCCCCTGAGATCGCGGTCGCGGGAACGTCG
Organism: Aliidongia sp.; assembly: GCF_035943795.1. NCBI lineage: Bacteria > Pseudomonadati > Pseudomonadota > Alphaproteobacteria > Rhodospirillales > Dongiaceae > Aliidongia > Aliidongia sp. Next base: position 82,826 of record NZ_DASZBY010000034.1, read on the forward strand.
AGCGCGGCGGCGGAGCCGAGAGTGGCTGCGTCTGCCAGCAGGCGCGCGTCATGGCCGGCATCGATCAGGGCCCGACTCAGCGCCGCCAGCGGGCGGGTGTCGCCCTCGGTTCCATAGGTTACGGTGACGAACTTCATGCGTCCTCGCCTTGCGAGAGGCAGCATGCGCATGTCACGATGATCCGTCAATGTGCATTATTATACAGTGTGCAAATATCTCATGGCCACTCCTCGACCCGAAGTGCCCGACCGCCGTCAGCGCAAGCGCGACCGGACGCTGGACCACATAGCCCGAACCGCGTTGCGGCTGTTCGAGGCGTTGGGCTACGACGCGGTGACCATGGAGCAGGTCGCCGCCGAGGCCGATATCGCCCGGCGAACGCTGTACAATCATTTCCCGGTCAAGGAAGCCATCCTCGCTTACTCGATCCATGCCCAGCTCGCCGCGGATCTGGTGCTGCTCGGGCCGGCGATCGCGCGGCATCGGACGCTGGCGTCGCGACTGTCGCACCTGCTGGACGCCTCGGCCGACTGGTGCGAGGCGCATCGCGCCTACCTGCCACCTTATCTCCGCTTCCGACTGACGGGCAGCGACGGGCGCGCGGGCGGGGAGGCGGGCGACATGGTCGGCGCCTTCGCTCTGCTGATCGACGAAGCGCAGCGCACGGGAGAATTGCGCGGCGATCTCGTCGCCTCGCATCTCGCCGTGCTGCTGCACCATCTCTATTTCGGCGCGTTGATGCGCTGGCTGGCGGACCCCAGCTTGGTGCTGCGGGGCGAATTCGCCGTGGCGCTCGATCTTTTCCTTCACGGGGCAGCACGCTCGCCGGCCCCCGTATCCGGATAGAGCGGACATGGCGCATCGAATTTCGGTCGGCCTCATCTCCGATACCCACGGCTTACTGCGGCCGGAGGCGATCGAGGCGCTGCGCGGGAGCGACGTCATCATCCACGCGGGCGACATCGGCGATCCGGCGATCCTGACCGAACTCGCTCGTCTCGCGCCGGTGACGGCGATCCGCGGCAACATCGACAAGGCCGCGTGGGCGGCCTCGATCCCCGAGACCGAAGCGATCGGGGTCGGAGGATTGCTGATCTATGTCATCCACAATCTCGCCGACCTCGATCTCGATCCCGCGGTTGCCGGGTTTCGGGTGGTCGTCCATGGCCATTCCCACCAACCCGGCCTGAAGGACGCGGGCGGCGTGATGTTCGTCAATCCGGGAAGTGCGGGCCCGCGCCGGTTCCAACTGCCGATCTCGGTCGGTCGCCTCTCGATCGAGGATGGCCGGGTCGAGGTCGAGTTGGCGGAGATCGAATTGCCGAAGCGATAGGGCGGGTTCGCAAGGGCATTGAACGCAATTCAGCTTCAGGCGGTGACGGGGCCTTTCGGGTGGTTCAGCACGACCACCTCGAAGCGAAAGGTTGAACCGGCCTTGTAGGCGCCGCCCTGCCGGAAGAAGCGGTTCATCAGGTCGCGCTGGGCATTCTGCTGGGCGACCGATGCGTGACCGACCCAGACGCTGCCCTCGTTCTCCAGAGTGGATGCGAAAGGATACTCGTCGCGGCTCTGGATGCCCGGCACCAGTTCCAGAGTCAGGCGGCGCAATTGCCGTTTCTCGGCCTTCGGGCGATAGACGTAGGTCAGGATCCGGGGCCAGCCGGCCATCTGCGCGTGCCAGATGTTGTCGGCGATCTCGCGGATCGAGTCGTCGAGATAGTCATATTCCATCTGCGGCAGCGAGGTTCCGTCGCCTATGCCCATCCGCCTTTCCTCACATCTGCCGTGGGTCCGTGACCGGAACGCTGGTGTGCCAACGTTCCGGCGAGGAGCCTACAGGCTGTTGAGGAACGCGACGAGGTCCGATTTTTCCTGTGAGGTGAAACCGACGTTGAAACGCTGGTCGTAGAAATTCACCGCATCGATCAACTGCGCGGCCGAACCATTGTGGAAATACGGCGCGCGGCTGGCCAACCCGCGCAGGATCGGGCCTTTGGTCTTGCCGATGTCGTTGCATTTGCCGCTGAGCATCGCGCGGCCGAGGTCCGTCACATAGATCGGCGTATTCGCCGGATGGAACGGGGTCGCGACCGAGCATTGCACCGTGAAGACCGGCAGGCCGGCGGTATCGAGCGCCGGCGGCGCATCCGGTCCGGCCCCGGCGATGCCGATGTTCAGCGGCGCCTTGACCGAATGGTCGCCGCCGTTCGGCGTGTCGTGGCAGGTGCCGCAGGAGCCGGCGAAGCTGGCGGCGCCCACGACGTCGTTGATCCCGGCAACGCCGGTGATGTTGATGGTCTTGGTATTGAAGACCGCCTGGCCACGTGCGATCGCCGCCCGGGCGCGCGCTACTTCGCCGCCCCGCAGGTTCGTCCAGAAGTCATACAGGTTGAAGATGACGCTGGTGAAGCTGGCCCCGGTCGGATTCAGACCCAGCGGGTCGTTGATGCCGACATAGAACGGGATCTGCGACAGCGCCACCGCGCCGCCGGTCGCGCCGCCGCCGTTGAGCGCCAGGGCATGGTTGTCGAAGACCTGCGCGGTCGTGAGCCCCATTTCGAAATTGACGATCTGCGCCACCTGCGCCGGGGTCGGTGGGGTGCCTTGGGCATGGCCGGTGACCGCGTCGGTCGCCTGCTGCGCCAGATCCTGTTCCAAGGTCGCCTGCGTCGCCGGTGCCGAGGGCGGCGGCAGCAAACCGCCTTCGCGGCCATCCCACATGACGGTGCTGAGCAGGCGCAGATTGGTGCTGGGCAATGGCCGCCGATAGGCCGAGACCATGCCCGTCGTCGGGCTGGTCAGCCCGGTGCCCGGATCGGTGTTGCAGCCGTGGGGATCGTCCACGTGGGTGATCGAGAACTCGCCGCCGGGCAGAACCGGCAGGCCGATGCGGATGAGGCCCTTGCTCAGCAGCAGACTGTAGGCACGGATCCGGGCGCGGAATGTCGAAGTGTCGGCCGTCGGACAGACGGCACCGTCGACCGGCCTGAAGATCGGATCCTGTCCGCCGCTCAGCAGGAACCGCGTCTGGATTCCCTGGGTGCTGACGCTCCAGCCCTGGTCGGGCTGATGGCAGCTGAAACAGGTGCGGCCGTTGGTGCCGAGGCTCTGGAAGAACGCGTTGTCCTTGGTCGAGGTCGGGCCGGTCGGCTGATAACTCTCGATCAGGCCGCTACCATCGATATCGATCTCGTCCTTGGGAATGATCCGGGGCGTCGACTGGGCGGACAGCCGCTCGATATCGCGATCGTGCCGGGCGTTGAACAGGTGGAAAATCTCGGATTCCACCGAACGGCGATCGTTGTTCGGCTCGCTCGCCAAGGCAGGAGCAGCGAAAACTATACTGCTCGACAGCAAAGCCACAGAAGACATCAAAAGAAATTTGACGTGCCTATGGCGTGACGGATCAATCATTTTCCCTCCCCCTTCGCAGTATTTATTTGTCTACAACGTAAGGTCGTAAAAATTCTTGCCGCACATTACCATCTGAGTACCATGATACCGTCAAATCTGCTTGATGGCTATGGTCTTTTCAATCGAAGTGGGCTTTTTAGGAGACTTTGAGCGGATGCCGACTGCGAATTGCAGCCTGCATCATTTCCGCGGATTTCGTTGTGAAGCCGGCCATACCGTCGCCCCTTGGAGCGCTCTCTGGGCGGAAGCGCCGTCGGCCTCCGTCGATGCCGTGGCGGCGGCTTCCCGGATGGCATACCGACGATATTCACAGCCAGTCGAAGAATCGACGTATCCTGGATGCCTCTGGCTGCGTATGGGGCGCATGGATACTCAACCCGACATCGACACGAGGGGCCTGTTCGAGGCCCGGTACGCTGCGTTCCTGGCGAGGATCGCCGCGCTTCGACCGCGATTGCACCGCTATTGTGCCCGCATGACCGGCTCGGTCCTCGATGGCGAAGACGTGATGCAGGACGTGGTGTTCGAGGCCTACCGCAAGCTGGATGGCTTCGACGACAGCCGCGCGCTCGATCCGTGGCTGTTCCGGATCGCCCATAACCGATGCATCGATTTCCTGCGCCGGCGCGCGGTTCGAGTGGGGGCGGAAGCGGCGGTGGCCGAACCGGACGTCGTCGCGCCGAGCGATCCGGCCGGTCTCGACGTCGGTCACGCCATCGAACGTCTGGTGGTCGTCCTGCCACCCAAGGAGCGGGCCTGCGTCCTCTTGAAGGACGTGTTCGACTATTCGCTCGAGGAGATCGCCGATCTGGTCGGCTCGACTGTCGGCGGTGTCAAGGCCGCGCTCAGCCGCGGCCGCGGCAAGTTGGCGATGGTGCGGGACGCGCCCAGGGCCAGCAGGCTCCCGGACCCGGCCGCCCTGGAACTGCTCCGCCTCTATGTCGAGCGGTTCAATCGCGGCGACTGGGAGGGGCTGCGCGCGCTCGCCAGCGCCGACGCGCGGTTGCGCGTCGCGGATTGCTTCTCCGGACGCCTCGCGGACTCGCCCTATTTCGCCGAATACGAGCGCGCGGCGGCACTCTGGCGCCTGGCGCTGGGCGAGGTGGATGGCGAAACCGTGCTGATCCTTCTGAGCGACGCCGGAAACGGCTGGGCCCCGCACGCCGCGATCCGGCTCAGCGTGATCGATGGGCGTATCGAGCGCATCGAGGATTATTTCCAGTGCCCCTGGATCCTGCCGGCGGCGGCATCCGTCGTCCTGAAAGCGGATCCGCCCCGTATCCTTTAGCCCGCGGGCGCCGTAACGGGAGCGCAACCTTCACCGAAGCGCCTTCGGTGACAACGGAGATCGCACCCATGCCTGCAACGATCGATTTCTATTTCGATTTCATCAGCCCCTATTCCTATCTCGCCAGCGTCGTACTGCCGCGTGTCGCGGCGGAACGATCGGCCGTGATCCGCTATCGGCCGGTAGGCCTGCTCGACCTGATGCAAATCGTCGGCAACCGGCCGACGACGATCGAGTGCCGGAGCAAGGGCAGCTATGCCATGGTCGATCTGCAGCGCTGGGCGAAGCGCTACCAGGTCGATTTCGCCCCGAGCCCGTTCTGGCAGGGCATCGATTTCGCCGAATTGGGCCGTGGCCTGCTGGTGGCCGAGGACGAGGGCCGGGCGGCCCGCTACGTCGATGCCGTCTACCCGGCGGTCTATGGTCGGCCGATCGACCTCAGCCAGCGCGCCGAACTGGTCGCGGTGCTGGACCGCGCGGGCTTCGATGGTGCCGAACTGCTCCGACGCGCGGGTGCCGCGGACTATGTCGCCCGGCTGGCGCAGGGCACGGCCGAGGCGGCGGAGCGCGGCGTGTTCGGTTCGCCGACGATGATCGTCGATGGCGAGATGTTCTTCGGCAACGATCGTTTGGATTTCCTGTCCGAGGCCCTTCGGTCGGCCGCATGACGAGATCGGGTCCGCGGGAAGCAAAGGCTTTCCCGCGGACCCGGGACTATTTCCGCTTCACCTTCTTGCGCTCGGTATGACGATCGCACCAGCCGATGAATTCGCGGTACCACAGCACGGAGTTCTGCGGTTTCAGGATCCAGTGGTTTTCATCGGGGAAGAACACCAGACGCGACGCCACCTGCCTGGCCCTGAGCGTGTTGTAGTAGGCCAGGCCCTGGTAGTAGGGCACCCGGTAGTCGAGCTCGCCGTGGAGCACGAGGGTCGGCGTCGCGAAATGGGCGGCGTAGTGGTGGGGCGATTGCCGCAGCACCGCCGCCTCGTCCTCCCATGGAAAGGCGCCCAGTTCGTGGCCGAACCAGAAATAGCCGTCCGAGCCCATCATCGAGACCCAGTCGAAGCAGCCGGCATGGCAGACGTAGGCCCTGTACCGGTCGCCGCGCACGTGGCCGTTCATGTAGGCGACCATATAGCCACCATAGCTGCCGCCGGTCGCGACCACCCGTTTGGGGTCGATATAGCCGGTGGCCAGCATATGGTCGGTGCCTGCCTCGACATCGGCCAGCTCGCGCCGGCCCCAGTCGGCGTTGATCGACGAGACGAAATTCTGCCCCCAGCCGGTCGAGCCATGATAGTTCACGGCGGCCACGACATAGCCGCCGGCGGCGAACAGCTGCATGTTCCAGCGCCAATGCCAGACATCGCTCCAGCAGGTGTGCGGCCCGCCGTGGATGACCTGCATCAGCGGCCATTTCGCCTTGCCCGGCTTGTCCGCATCGAAATCCGGCGGCGTCACGATCCACATCTGCACCGGGTCGCCGTCGCAGCCCTCGATCTCGACCGATTGGGCCTGGGCGAGGGTCAACTGACCCAACAGCTTGGCATTGAATTGCTCGATGGCGCGCTCGCCGGTCCCGTCGATCGCGGCCGCCAGCAAGGTCGGCGGCTGGGATTGCGATGACCGGGCATAGACCAACGTCCGGCCGTCGGAAGACAGGCGCAGGTCGCCCGCCGTGCCGCCATGGCCGGGACCCCGGATGAGTTCCGTCGGCGCGCCGCCGGCGATGTCCAGCCGCCAGACCGGCTGGGCGATTTCCGTCTCGGCCGTGAAATGGAGTGTCCGGCTGTCGGCCGCCCAGACCAGCGGGGCGTTGACGCCGCGATCCCAGCCGGTCGTCAGCGGAGTGACGGCGCCGCCGTCGCGCGCGATCAGCCAGGCGCGCTCCTGCTCGTTGTAGATCTTGCCCAGATCGCTCGACAGAAACGCGATCCATTTGCCGTCGGGTGAATAGCTGGGTGCGCCGTTGGCCCGCTCGCCATCCAGGACGCCGCCGCCGGTGCGGTTGACCCATTTGCCGCTCTTCACCGTCATCGTCACGATGTCGGTCAGCGAGAAGGCACGGGGATCCGGCGTGAAATCGTGGACGAAGGCGATTTCCGTGCCGTCCGGGCTGATGTCGAACTGGCCGGCGCCCGGTTCCTGCGACGGCAGATGGAATGGCGTGCCGGCGAACAGGTCGCGCACCTTGCCGGACTCGATGTCGGCCACATGCAGGTGCGGCTTGCGCCCGCGCGGAAACCAATGGTCCCAATAGCGATAGTGATTTTCTTCGACGACGATCGCCTTGACCTTGTCGTCCTTGTCCTGGCGCAGGCGCCTCGCCTGGGCCTTCGTGCCCGCCAACTCGGGCCAGACCCACGAGACGAGGGCGATGCGCCGGCTGTCGGGGAACCAGCGCAGGCCACCGACGCCGGTCGCCAGGTTGGTTACGCGCCGTGCCTCGCCGCCGTCGGCCGGGATCAGATAGATCTGGTCAGCCTCGTCGGCCTCCTTGCCGTCGCCGCGCTTGGAGGCGAAGGCGATCCATCTGCCGTCGGGCGACCATTGCGGATCGGAATCGCGCTTGCCCGAGGTCAGCTGCTTCTGCGTCCGGCCGTCGGTCGCCAGCAGCCAGAGCTGGCTCGTACCCTCGTTCTCGTCCATGTCGTAGCGCGTGACCGCGGCGCAGGCCCAACGCCCGTCGGGCGATACGGTGGCCGGGCCGATGCGCTTCAGGGCCCAGAGATCCTCGGTGGTGATCGCGCGCTTCGACGAGGCCATGGAATTCGCTCGATGGTTCAAGGGGCGGAGAGTTTAGGCACGGAACGCCCCGCAAATCACCGGCCCTTCCGGTCCGGCCGCCGGAACCGTGACGCCGGCTCGGCGCTTGTAGAAGGGTCGAGGCAGGCAGGAGAACGATCGTGGCGTCCGAGCAGCAGATCCAGGAAAGCGAAAAGCCGGTCGTCGCCGGGCGGGCACCCGACGGTGTGGCTCCCCAGTCGCGTGCCGCGTACGAAGCCGGCATGCGGGATCGCGCCAAGATCGCCGACGTGACGGTGGATCCGGATCTGACGGCGGCGGTCGGCCCGTCCGAGGGGGCAGGGGGCGGCGGCAACGTCGAGCCCGTGGCGGCCGCGCGGACCGAAAAGCTGGCGGAGTGAGCGGCCTCGGCCCTCGCCGCGTCCCTTTCCGATGAGGCGGGTGCGCAAGACGCAATCGTCGCTGGGCTTGCGCCTCGCAATGCGGACGGCGTCCGCACTGGTCTCGCTCGCCTGGGCACCGAGCCGGGTCGCCGTCGCCCTGGTCGGCGCGCCGGGCCGCGTGACCGAGGTGCCGAAATTCGGCTCAAATCCCGGCGCCCTCAAGATGTTCGTCTATCGGCCGCCCGGCCGCCTGGCGGCCGGCGCGCCGCTAATCGTCGTGCTGCACGGCTGCGGCCAGGACGCGGCCGCCTTCGCCGAGAATGCCGGCTGGCTCGCTTTGGCCCAGGCGCTGGGCGCCGCCCTGGTACTGCCGCAGCAGAGCACCGAGAACAATCGCGGCCGCTGCTTCAACTGGTTTCGCCCGTCGGATACCAGGCGCGGCGGCGGAGAGACCCTGTCGATCCGCCAGATGGTCCGCACGGCGACGACGCTGTTCGAGTCCGACCGGCGCCGGGTCTATGTCGTGGGACTGTCGGCCGGCGCCGCCCTGGCGGTGGCGTTGCTCGCGGCCTATCCGACCGTATTCGCCGGCGGGGCCGCCGCTGCGGGTGTGGCGCTCGGCACGGCCGGCGGTCCGTTCGAGGCCCTGTCGCGCCTGCGTCGGGCGAACGGACACCGCAGCCGCGACATGCTGGCGAGCGTGGTCCGTGCGGCGGGGCCCGCGAGCCGATCCCGAACCTGGCCGCGCCTGTCGATCTGGCAGGGCGAGGGCGACCGCACGGTCGATCCGGCCCACGGCGAGATCCTGGCGGCGCAATGGAGCGCCGTGAACGGCCTCGACCCGCTCCCGCGCGCCGATACGCAGCCGATGCCCGGCGTCCACCATCGCGTCTGGGGCACCGCGCGGCGAAATTCGGTCGAGCTCTGGACGATCGCCGACATGGGGCACGGCTTCCCGGTCGACGCGAAGACTCCGGGCTGCGGCCGCCCCGGCCCCTGGGTGCTCGATGCCGGCATCCCGGCCGCGCGCCACATCGCCCGGTTCTGGGGACTGGAGCCGGCGATCGCTTGACTATGCCGTCCGCTCGACCGTCCTGATTTCGATCTTCGACGTCAGGGTCCGGTGGACCGGGCATTTGTCGGCGATCTCCATCAGCCGTGCGCGGGTCGGTGCGTCCAGGTCGCCGGTCAGCGTGATCTCGCGGTCGATGACTTCGAGCTTCATGTCCTTGCCGTCGCAGCCGACGCAATCCTCGATATGGATCCGGCGATGGCGCAGCGCGACGCGCACGCGCTCCAGGGACAGTTTCTTGCGCTCGGCATAGAGCCGCAGCGTCATCGACGTGCAGGCGCCGAGCGCCGACAACAGGAAATCATAGGGACCCGGACCGGTGTCGCCGCCGCCGACCGCGACCGGCTCGTCGGCCCGCAATCGATGGCTTCCCGCTGTCACCCGCTGCTGGAGCGGGCCTTGCCCCGTCTCCTCGACCACGACGAGGCCAGGCTCACCCGGGTCGACGGTCGGGGCGGCGCCCGCGTCGGGCAGATAGCGTGCCGCCCATTGCGCGATCAACGCCGCGGCATATTCCGCATCGGCCGGCCGGGTCAGCAGGTGGTCGGCGTCGTCGAGCGAAACATAGCTCTTGGGGTGGCGCGCGGCGGTGAAGATCTCGCGCGCATTGTCGACGCCGACCACCTGGTCGACCGGGGAATGCAGCACCAGCAATGGGCGGCCCAGATCGTGGATCCGCTGCTTCTGGTCCTGGGCGCGCACGTCGTCGAGGAAGCCGCGGCGGATGGTGAAGGGCCGGCCTGCCAGGTTGACGGCGGCTTCGCCGGCGCGCTCGATCTCGCTTACCTCGTCGCGGAAATGGTCGACGATATGCGCCGTGTCATAGGGGGCCGCTATGACGGCGACCGCGCGCACCTCGGGCGCGCTACCAGCGACCGCCAGCACGGCGGCACCGCCGAAGCTGTGGCCGATCAACAGGCTGGCCGGCCGCCCGGTCTCGCGCATGTGGGCCAGGGCCGCCTTGAGATCGTCCGTGTTCGAACTGAAATCGGTATTCGCGAAATCCCCGCCGCTGCCGCCCAGGCCGGTGAAATCGAAGCGCACCGTGGCGATGCCGCGCTGGGCCAGGGCGGCCGCGATGCGGGCCGCCACGTGGATGTCCTTGCCGCAGGTGAAGCAATGGGCGAACAGCGCGTAGGCACGGACCGGTTCCGTCGGCAGATCCAGTCGGGCGGCCAGGCGATGGCCCTCGGTGCTGGGGAAATCGAACCGCTCGACCGGCATGGCCTTCTCCTCGCTGGGCTGCTTCGAACGGATGCTACTGCACCGGGCCGGCGTCGCCAAATTCCAGGGCATCGCCCGTTTGATTTGTCGGCTGTCGCCGGGCGAGAATGGACGGGCGGATATTTTCGGAAGGAAGCAGATTTGGAACAGGAAGAGGCGACTCGCGCCGGAGGGCGGCCATGACCGACGCTCCGGACCCTGCCACGATCGCCGCGGCGCGCAGCGTCATCGCCGCCCGGCCGTCGGCGTTCAACCAGGCGGTGGGGCTGCGCCTGTCCGAGTGGATCGAGGGTCGGGCCACCGTCGAACTGGACGTCACCGGCGATCATCTGAACCGCAGCGGCGTCGTCCATGGCGGCGTGCTGATGACCATGATCGACGTCGCCTGCGGCTATGCCGGGACCTGGACCCCGGCGGCCGACGGTGCCCGGCTGTGCGTGACGCTCGATCTCACCACCAGCTTCGTGGCACCGGCACTCGCCGGCCGGTTGACCACGATCGCGACCGTCGCCGGCGGCGGCCGGAAGATCTTCTTCGCCCGCGCCGAAGTCCGCGACGAGGCCGGCGCCTTGCTCGCCATGGGCCAGGGCTCGTTCCGCTATCGGTGATCCGCTTCAGGCGGATTCGCTCGCGCCGACCGGCGGGGCGACCGCGCGATGTCGAGAATGCCGTGTATTCTCCGCTCGTCCCCAGCGGGCGAATATGCGATATTCGTGCCTTGCCATCCGGGCGGCACCAAGTGTCGCGCCCGTAGCCCTTAAAGGTGCCAGATGTCCATTTCCCCCGTTTCGTCCCTGCTGTCCTCCTCGCCGCTCACGGCCTCGGCGGCCGTCGGCACGCAGAACGCGCTGCTCCACACCACGATCGGCCAGCGTACGATCAAGGATCAGATCGATCTCAGCAAAGAAGCGATCGCCCTGCTGGATGGCGGCACGCCGCCTGCCGCCAAGTAACCTGCCCGCCGGCCAGAGCGCCGGCGCCCAGCCTTAGCCCATGCCGAATTTCGTTGCCGTCGACGATCCGGAAGACCCGCGGATCGCCGCCTATCGCCAGATCCGCGAACGTGATCTGGTCGGGCGCGAGGGCCATTTCATCGCCGAGGGCGAGGTCGTGCTCGAGGTGCTGGTCGCGAGCGCGCGGCACCGTCCGGCCTCCCTGCTGATCGTCGAAAAGCGGATCGAACGGCTGATGCCGCTGCTGGCCGGCCTGCCCGACGACATACCGATCTATCGCGCGACCCAGGCGGTATTCGACGCGATCGCCGGCTTTCCCATGCACCGCGGCATCCTGGCGATCGGTCGGCGCGCGCCGCTGCCCCCGGCTGAAGATCTCCTGGCCGCCCTGTCGCCGCGCGCTCTGGTGGTGGTGCTGTTCGGCATCGCGAACCATGACAACATCGGCGGCATCTTCCGCAACGCCGCCGCCTTCGGCGCGGACGCGGTCATCCTCGACGGCGCCTGCTGCGATCCGCATTACCGCAAGGCGATCCGCGTCTCGGTCGGGGCCAGCCTGATCGTACCCTTTGCGCGATTGGCATCGGGCGAGGATGCGGTCGACCTGTTGGGCCGGCACGGCTTTGAAACGCTGTCGCTCACCCCTGCCGGGACCACGCCGCTCGCCGGGCTGAAACGGGCGCCCCGCGTCGCCGCCCTGTTCGGCACAGAGGGGCCGGGGTTGCCGCCGGACCTGTTGCGCCGGACCCGTACCGTCGCCATCCCGATGGCCGGCGGCTTCGACAGCCTCAACGTGGCGACGACCAGCGGCATCGTGCTGCATCATCTGGCTTGCGGCGATACCGAAGCCGGATGATGCATCGGCGCGGAGCCTAGTTCCCGTTGCCGCCGTGGGTCAGGGTTTCCTCGACGATCATGTGGTTGGACCCGGCATCGTAATAGTCGGTGGTCTTGCGGACGTCGCCGACGATCCAGGCATAGGTGTTCGGCAATGCATCGCCCAGCCGATTGTGGAACGCGTTATAGGCAATCTCGAAGGTTTGGTACGTGTCCTTGATGTTGACCTTTCCGCGGCAGACGGTGCTGGGAACCGGCTTGCCCGAAATATAGTAGGTCGTGAATTCGAGCGAGGCCTCGATGCGCGTCCGCTCCGAACCGTAGAGGTCGACACCCTGGATCGCGGCGGTCTCGGCTCCATTGATCGCGGCGGCGATGCCGAACTGGGTATGCCCGAAATCCCGGCAGGTCTCCTGGAGGATGCCGGTGGTGCTCGCGTTGAAGATCTTCTGGCCATGCCAGTCGAGCTTGCCGCGCGGCGGCGGAACCGGTTTGTCGCCATCGAGCGCGAAATTGTACATGTAGGACGGTATCCGCTGCTGCCAGAACGTGACGGCATGCTGGAACAGGCTCGAATTCTCCGTGAACACGGCGATGCCCATCATCGCCTCGATCATGCTCAGTTCCCAATTGCCGTTGTCGGGGCTGCCGGCATAGATCCCGGGCACGATGGCGTTGGTCAGCATGGCGCTGAACGCCGCGATGTCGGGTGGGGCCCAGCCGACGTTGGCGGCGCGAATGATCTCGGCCGCCCGCGGCCATTTCGATCCGTCCCAGGCCGCCTGGAGCGGGGCATTGGACAGCGAATAGCTCTTCACCTTCGCATAGGCGTTCAGGATCGCAATGGCATTGGCCGCATAGGCCTTGTTGCCGGTGATCCAATAGAGCAGTGCCTGGGTATAGGCGGCGGTCCCGTCATTGTCGGCCGCCGTGCAGCCGAGATTCGGGTGGGAATAGGATCCGCATTCGATGGCGCCGTTTGCGGGCGGCCCCTGCAGCTTGTACGTCGGCTTGCCATAGGGGCTCGCGATCGCCTTCAGATAGGCTGAATAGAACGGATCCGCCTTGGCAACGACCTGGGCTTTCATGAAGTTCAGCTGATTGAGACTCAACAGCACGCCGGGATGTCGGAAAATCTGCGTCGCAGGCGCGACTTCCGATTCGGCCGCCCCGGCGGGGCCGCCGGCGATCGCCAGCAGCAGGGCCATCCCGGACAACCCGAAACGCGCTGCGCTGTGGACGATATAGATCACGGGATTCTTCCCGCCCGGCTTTCTGTTTGTCATGACGTTTCCTCCTGAGGCCGTGGGGATTCCGGTTGCCGGCCGCACGGCGTCCGGTTCGCCGCAGCCCGGTGTGGGATCGTCGCGCCGAATCTTCTTGGGCGGTCGATGTGCTTTCCGAAGAGATCAGGTCAATTTTCAGGTGCGGGATCCGAGAGATTCCACAGTAAAATTTCCAAGATAAAATCGAGAATTGATGGTAAAAATGGAATATTTCAGAATATTGTCAATGATAAAAATATTTATGATAGTATAAACTAAAGTATATTTAGAATAATTAGTATTTCAGATAATTTCTAATCTAAGTTTAGACTGATTTTTACGGCCCGATCGAGATCCAGCGGGATGGATGAAAGGCGAACTCGTTGTCTTGCCATCCATGGACGCGGGAGCGGACCAGCATGCGCTCGACCGGGGTGTCGAGCGGAATGAGCGGCACGGCGGTCAGCAGGCGCTGCTCGGCCTCGCCCAGCAACGCGCTGCGCCGGGCCGGATCCGGCTCGTCTTCGGCACTGTGCATCAGGGCTTCGAACGCTTCGTCCACATAGCCCATCACGTTGATCTCGCCATGGGCACGCATGCCGTTCAGGAATTCCAGCGGATCGCCGGACGCGCCCACGATCTTGGCGATCGCCAGGTCGTAGTCACCGTTCATCAGGGCGTCCAGATAGGTCCGCCATTCGCGGTTGACCAGCTCGAGTTCGATGCCGAGCGGCTTCCACATCTCGACGATGGCCGCGAGGCGCTTACGATCGAGCCGGTTGGTCCGATGGATCAGCGCGATCTTGAGGGGAGTCTTCGGGTCGAGCCCCGCCGATGCGACCAGGGCCTTCGCCTCCATCCGCCGCTGGGCGATCGGCTGCCCGCAGCCTTCCATCGTCGGCCCCTGGTAGCCGGGCGAGTGGGCCGGCACGTAGCTGCAGCTGCGCGTGCCGCCCGTCGGATCGACATTGTCGGTCAGCACCGTCCGGTCGATGGCGAGCGCCAGCGCGCGCCGCAGCGCGAGGTTGGTGCCGAGCGGCTGGCGGCGCAGGTTGATGATGACAAATTCCGTGCCGAAGATCGGCACGATGTGCAGGTCGCCGGGCAGGGTGCGGCGCGCCGGCTCCAGGTCCTCGTCGCTGACCGAGGCGATGTCGACCTCGCCGGTGCGGTAGAGCTTGAGCGCGGTGGCGTCGTTTTCCAGCACCCGCCATCGCACTTCGTCGAGCGCCACCTTGTCCGCGTCATGGAATTGCGGGTTGCGGTGCAGGACCAGCGCCAATTGCGGCACCCGCTCGGCCAGCACGAACGGTCCGTTCGACACCAGGACCGCAGCTTTGCTCCAATTCGCTGGGTCAGCCTCGACATCCGGCCGGTAGACCGGCATGGCGAACGGATAGGACAGCATTTCCGGCAGGAACGGCGACGGACGGACCAGGCCCAGGTGCAGGGTATGGGCATCGGTTGCGACCACGTCGAGCGGCACGTCGGAGTTTCCGGCGATCCAGGCCTCGGCGCCAGTGAGGTTGGCCAGCTGGGAGGCCATGGGCGCATGGGTCCGGGCGTCGAGTTCGCGCCGGAAAGCGAAGACGAAATCATCCGCCGTCAGCGGCGTGCCGTTCGACCAGCGTGCGTCGGGCCGCAGATGGAAGGTCCAGGCCTTGCCGTCGGCCGTGACCTCCCAATGGTCGGCGACACCCGGCAGCACGCGGCCATCCGGTCCGCGCGCGGTCAGCCCCTCGTAGAGATCGGATTCGATCGCGGTTTCGAGACCACCAGCGGTGCGATGGGGATCGAGCGTCTGCGGTTCGGCGCCGGCGATCCGGCTCAGCGTGCCGCCCGCGCGGGCCGGCCCGATCATGGCCGATCCGCCCGCGAGAAGCAGGATGGCCGACAGCGCGATGAGGCGTCTCATGGTCTCTTCCGGGTTGCGGGAGTTGTCCCCGATCGAAAGAGACCATGAAACCGGTTGACGGGCGGCTAAAAAACGCCCGGATCGCGCCTCATTGGGTGTGCTCGTCGGAATCCAGCGCGAAGACCAGGACGGAGCGGCCGGTGACGCCATAGGATTGGCCGGTATCGAAGATCTCCTCGCCGGAGCGGTCTGGCGCATTGGTGTCGATGCGCAGGGTCCAGGTCGCATGGCCAGCCGATTCCGGCAGGGTGAAGTTCACCAGGTCGTAGTGGCTGTTGAACACGACCAGCAGGGTGCGATCGTCGCCGCGCTTGCGCACGCCGGTCGGCTGGGCCCGGCCATCCATCAGCATGCCGAAGCAACGCATATTCTCGTCGGCCCAATCCTCGTCCGGCATCTCGCTGCCCGAGGCGTTGATCCAGGTCACGTCCTTGACACCCAGCTCCTCGTTCGTAGTGCCGGTCAGGAAGCGCTGGCGACGCAGGATCGGATAGGTGCGGCGCAGTGCCGTCAGTTTTTCCACGAACCGGACCAGGTCTTGGCCGCGCGCGCCGAAATCCCAGTCGACCCAGCTGATCTCGTTGTCCTGGCAATAGGCGTTGTTGTTGCCCTGCTGGGTGCGGCCGAACTCGTCGCCAGCCAGGAGCATGGGCGTACCATGGGCCAGCAGCAGGGTTGCCAGCATGTTGCGCACCTGCCGTTCGCGCAGTGCCACGATCTCCGGATCGTCGCTCGGGCCTTCGACGCCGCAGTTCCACGAGCGATTGTCGGAGCTGCCGTCGCGATTGTCCTCGCCATTGGCGTCATTGTGCTTGTCGTTGTAGGTCACGACGTCGTTCAGCGTGAAGCCATCATGGGCAGTGATGAAATTGACGCTGGCCCAGGGCTTGCGGCCGCGCCGGTTGAACATGTCGCCCGATGCGCAGAGGCGCGGCGTAAGGGCCGCCGCCGGCGCCTCGCCCTTCCAGAAATCGCGGGCCGTGTCGCGGAACTTGTCGTTCCATTCGGCCCAGCCCGGCGGAAAGCCGCCGACCTGGTAGCCGCCCGGGCCGCAATCCCACGGCTCTGCCACCAGCTTGACCTTGTCCAGGATCGGATCCTGACAACAGGCCTTGAGGAAGCCGCTCTGATTGTCGAAGCCGTTGACCTCGCGTGCCAGGATCGTGCCCAGGTCGAAACGGAAGCCGTCGACCTGCATCTCCGTCACCCAATAGCGCAGGCTGTCGGTCACCATCTGGATGACGCGCGGGTGGCTGATGTTGAGCGTGTTCCCGGTGCCGGTGTCGTTGATGTAGAAGCGCTTCTGGTCGGGCAGCAGGCGATAGTAGGACGCGTTGTCGATGCCTTTGAACGACAGGGTGGCGCCGCGCTCGTTACCTTCGGCGGTGTGGTTGTAGACCACGTCCAGGATGACCTCGAGCCCGGCATCGTGCAGGCGGGCGACCATGTCCTTGAATTCGGCCAGGCTCTTGCTGGGATCGGCGGCATAGCGCGGATCGGGCGCGAAGAAGCCCAGGGAATTATAGCCCCAATAGTTCGTCAGCCCCTTGTCGAGCAACTGGCTGTCGTTGACGAACATGTGGATCGGCAGCAGCTCGACCGACGTCACCCCCAGCGACTTGATGTGCTGGACGACCTCCCTGGTCGCGAGGCCGGCGAAGGTGCCGCGCAGGTGCTCCGGCACGGCCGGGTGGCGCTTGGTGTAGCCCCTGACATGGGTCTCGTAGAAGATCGTCCGGTCCCAGGGGATCCGCGGGCTGTGGCTCTGCTGCCAGTCGAATCCCGGATCGACGACCACGCATTTCGGCATGTAGATGGCGCTGTCGCGCTCGTCGAACGACAGGTCCTCGTCCGCATGGCCGATAGTGTAGCCGAAGCAGGCGTCGTTCCACTTCAGCTGGCCGACATGGGCGCGGGCATAGGGGTCGAGCAGCAGCTTGTTCGGATTGAAGCGATGGCCTTCCTCGGGCGCGTAGGGGCCGTGCACGCGATAACCGTAGAGCTGTCCCGGGCCGACCTCGGGCAGGTAGCCGTGCCAGATCTCGTCGGTGTATTCCGGCAGCTCGATGCGCTGGCCCTCGCGTCGCCCGTCCTCGTCGAACAGGCAGACCTCGACCTTGGTCGCGTTGGCGGAAAACAAGGCAAAATTGGTGCCCTTGCCGTCCCAGGTGGCACCCAGGGGATGCGGCAGGCCTTCGCGGATCGTCCGTTTGAGGAACTCGGTCAAGGGGCGCTCCTGGAGCATGGAAATTCGGATGGGGGACGCCGGCCGCACGCGGCCGGCTTCTTCAAACACGCGAGCGGCGGCAACGCTCCCTCGCCGGCAGGTGAATTTCCGGCGTCCAGGGCGCTATTCGTCGGTGGGCCGTTCCTCCGGCACGAACAGCGTCCGGGCGGCCCGGGCCTCGCGGGCGATGAAATCGCCGGTCGCGCGGATGCGCGGCAGGTCGTGCAGGTCGGCGTGGGTGATCAGCCAGAAGGTGCGCAGGATCGAAACCGTGTCCAGGACCGGCACCAGCCCGGGATGGCCCAAGGCCATGAAGCAGGGCAGCACGCACAGGCCGGCGCCGGCGAGCGTCGCCTGCAGCTGGGCGACCAGGGTCGAACTGCGGAACTGCGGAACGGCGCCGGGTGCGATCAGCGGCAGATAGTCGAGCTCGGGCGTGAAGATGAAATCCTCGGCATAGCCGATCAGCACCTGGCGCTTCAGGTCGTCGGGCGTCTCGATCGGCGGATGGCCGGCCAGGTAGGAAGGCGTCGCATAGAGGCCCAGGCGATAGTCGGCGAGCTTGCGGGCATAGAGCCGGCCCTCGGTCGGGCGCGACAGGCCGATCGCGATGTCGGCCTCGCGCTTGGACAGGCTGAACACGCGGGGCAGGGCCACCAGCTCCGGTCGCAGGTCGGGAAACTCGCGGATCAGGCCCCCGACGCGCGGGGCCAGGAAATAGCTGCCGAACCCATCGGGCGCGCCGATCCGCACCGTGCCCGAGACCAGCGGACCGTCGCCCTGGATGTCCTTGTGGGCGGCGAGCGCCGTACGCTCCATCGCCTCCGCCGTCACCAGCAGGCGCCGGCCGGCCGAAGTCAAACCGTAGCCCTGGGGGCTGCGCTCGAACAAAGGCGTGGCGAGCGCACGCTCCAGCGCCGCGATCCGCCGGCTGACGGTCGTGTGATCCTGGCGCAGGCGCGCTGCCGCGGCGGTCAGCCGCCCGGTCCGTGCCACGGCCAGGAAATAGCGCAGATGGTCCCAGTCGAACCCGTCTTCGATGGCCATGCGAAACTCGGCACAGTGGTTCTGCAGAAATCCACATACCAGAAGCGGCTGGAAGATGACATGCGTGAGGTCGAGACAAGACGGCCTACCTTGCTACCCCGCCATTCCCGCGCAGACGGGAATCCAGGCGGTACGCGCGGAGCGCGGAAAGCAGTCTTTTCGCCGCAGACGCGGCTCTTTGCTGGATTCCCGCCTGCGCGGGAATGACAGTTGAGGGGTGGCGGCGTTAAGATCTGGGGAAAAGGCCAATACCACGATCGCGGACGCGCGATCGCAAGGAGCAGGACGGGATGGAATTCGAGCTTTCGGAAGACCAGCAGGCTTTTCAGGAAACCGCCCGCGGTTTCGCCCGCGACGTGCTGTTGCCCGGGGCGGCGCGCTGGGACGAGGAGAAGCATTTTCCTGAAGACGAGCTGCGCCAGGCGGCGGCCTTGGGTTTTGCCGGGATCTATGTGCGCGAGGACATCGGCGGCTCCGGCCTGGCCCGGCTCGACGCGGCGCTGATCTTCGAGGAACTGGCGGCGGCCGACCCGTCGACCGCAGCTTATCTCTCGATCCACAACATGGTCGCCTGGATGATCGACCGGTTCGGCGACGACGGCGTGCGCGAGCGTTTCCTGCCGAAGCTCGTCACCATGGAGCATTTCGCCAGCTACTGCCTGACCGAACCGGGCTCGGGCTCGGACGCGGCCTCGCTCTCGACCAAGGCCGAGCGTGCCGGCGACCATTACGTGCTGAACGGCGCCAAGGCGTTCATTTCGGGCGGCGGGCGCAGCGAGGTCTACGCGGTCATGGTCCGCACCGGCGGGCCTGGGCCGAAGGGCATCTCGTGCCTGCTGGTCGAGAAGGGCACGCCCGGCCTGTCGTTCGGCAAGCAGGAAAAGAAGCTCGGCTGGAACTCGCAGCCGACCTGCCAGGTGATCTTCGAGGACGCCCGCGTGCCGGTCGCGAACCGGATCGGGGCGGAGGGCGAGGGTTTCCGCATCGCCATGGCCGGCCTCGACGGCGGCCGGGTCAATATCGGCGCCTGCTCCCTGGGGGGTGCGCGCGCCTGCCTCGAAGCGGCGCGCACCTATATGGGCGAGCGCAAGCAGTTCGGCAAAACCCTGTCGGCGTTTCAGGCGCTGCAGTTCAAGCTCGCCGACATGGCGACGGAGCTCGACGCGGCGCGCCTCATGATCCATCGCGCAGCATCCTCGCTCGATGCCAAGCATCCGGAGGCCTCGACCCATTGCGCCATGGCCAAGCGCTTCGCGACCGACGTGGGCTTCCAGGTCGTGAACGACGCGCTGCAGCTGCACGGCGGCTATGGCTACATCAAGGAATATCCGATCGAGCGCTACCTGCGGGACCTGCGCGTCCACCAGATCCTCGAAGGGACCAACGAAATCATGCGCGTCATCATTGCGCGCCGCCTGCTGGAGAACGCCTGAACCATGACGAAGATCGCATTCATCGGCCTCGGCAACATGGGCCGCCCCATGGCCGAGAACCTGGTCAAGGCCGGCCACCAGGTCGTGGGATTCGACATGGCCGCGGCCTCGGTCCAGGCGTTCGCCGGCAACGGCGGCATCGCGGCGGGCTCCTCGGCCGAGGCGGTCGCTGGCGCCGAGGTGATCGTCACCATGCTGCCGGCCGGCCCGCATGTGCGCGGCGCCTATCTGGATGCCAAGGGCATCCTGGCGAACGCGGAGCCGGGCGCCCTGTTGATCGATTGCTCGACCATCGACGTCGATTCCGCGCGCGCCGTGGCGGCAGAGGCGAGCGACCGCGGCTTCGCCATGATCGATGCGCCGGTTTCCGGCGGCACCGGCGGTGCTACGGCCGCCACGCTGACCTTCATGGTCGGCGGCCCGGATGCCGCGGTCGAGCAGGCGAATACCTACCTGTCCCAGATGGGCAAGACCATCGTCCACTGCGGCGGCGCCGGCACCGGCCAGGCCGCCAAGATCTGCAACAACATGATCCTGGGCATTTCGATGGCCGCCGTGTCGGAAGCGTTCGCGCTGGCCGAGAAGCTGGGCCTGGATGCACAGAAGCTGTACGACGTCAGCTCGAAATCGTCGGGGCAATGCTGGTCGCTCACCACCTATTGCCCGACGCCGGGTCCGGTGCCGACTTCGCCGTCCAACCGCGGCTATGCGCCGGGCTTCACCGCCGACATGATGTTGAAGGACCTGAAGCTGTCGCAGCAGGCGGCCCAGGCGTCGGGCGCGGTGACGCCCTTGGGCGCCGAGGCGATGACCATCTACCAGCTGCTCTCGGCCGCCGGTGGCGGTGCCAAGGATTTCTCGGTCATGCTGCCGTATCTCAAGGGCAAGCTCGGCGATTTTCTTTAACGATCGTCATCCCCGCGCAGGCGGGGATCCAGGGTGGCCGCGCACCGTCCGCTTGCCCTGGATTCCCGCTTCCGCGGGACTGACGGTGTGAAAACCTGAACTACAGGAGCCTCTCCATGTCCCTCGAACAGAACCTCGATCCCTTCGCGCTCGCCGATGCGCTGTCGAACAAGCTGCTGATCGACGGCAAGCTCGTCCCGGCGCTGTCGGGCAAGCGCTTCGACGTGATCAATCCGGCGACCGGCGAGACGATCGGCCACGCGGCCGACGGCGTCGCCACCGACGTCGACCTGGCGGTCCAGGCCGCGGCCAAGGCGCAGAAGAGCTGGGCCAAGCTGCACCCGCGCGAGCGCGGCCGGCTGATCTCGGAATGCGGCCGCCTGCTCAACACCCATGTCGAGGAGATCGCCAAGCTGGTGGCGCTCGAGACCGGCAAGGCGCTCCGCACCGAGAGCCGGGTCGAGGCCGGCGTGCTGGCCGACGTGTTCGTGTTCTTCGGCGGGCTGGGCTCCGAGCTGAAGGGCGAGAGCGTGCCGTTCAAGACCGACAGCATCACCATCACCCAGCGCGAGCCGATCGGCGTCGTCGGCGCGATCATCCCGTGGAACGTGCCGCTGCTGCTGATGGCGCTCAAGATCGCGCCCGCCATGGTCGCCGGCAACACGGTCGTGGTGAAGTCGGCCGAGGAAGCGCCGCTGGCCGTGCTGCGCGTGGCGCAGATCATGAACCAGGTGCTGCCGCCGGGCGTGTTCAACATGATCTCCGGCGATGGCCCGGGTGCTGGAGCACCCCTGGTCAGCCATCCGAAGGTTGGCAAGGTCACCTTCACCGGCTCGGTCGAGACCGGCAAGATCGTCTATCGCGCCGCCGCCGAAAAGCTGATCCCGGTGACGTTGGAGTTGGGCGGCAAGAGCCCGATGATCGTCATGGGCGATGCCGACGTCGACCGTGCCGTCGCCGGCGCCATCACCGGCATGCGCTTCACCCGCCAGGGCCAGAGCTGCACGGCGGCGTCGCGCATGTTCGTCCATGCCTCGATCCATGACGAGTTCGTCGCCAAGCTCAAGGCCAAGGTCGACGAGATGGTCATGGGCGACCCGCTCGACGAGAAGACCGACATCGGCACGATCATCTCGCCCGAACAGTTCGCCAAGGTGAAATCCTATATCGAGCTGGGCGAGGCGGCGCCGGGCGCCACGACCTTGCGCTGCTCGGCCATGCCGACCGATCCGAAGCTGGCCAAGGGTCTGTTCGTGCAACCGGTCGTGTTCACCGGCCTCACCAACGACCATCGCGTCTGCAAGGAAGAGATCTTCGGGCCGGTCACCGCCGTGGTGAAGTTCACCGACTATGACGACGTCATCCGTCAGGCGAACGATACGGAGTATGGCCTCGCCGCCTCGATCTGGACCAAGGACCTGAAGACCGCGCTCGATGCGACCCAGCGGCTCGAGGCCGGCCTGGTCCAGGTCAACCAGAACCTGGTGGTGCAGCCGAACATGTCCTACGGCGGCGTGAAGCAGTCGGGCCTGGGCAAGGAAGCCTCGCTCGAAAGCATGCTCGAGCACTTCACGACCAAGAAGACGATCATCCTCAACCTGGGCTAGGCACAGGGCGCGGATAAAAATCAGGCGGAGGGACCCTTGGGTCGCTCCGCCTGAAGTCATTAGACGATGAGGAGGAGCTCCAGGCTGCGCCCGATCGATTAATGACGGGTTAGCGTGGGGTCTCGTCGTCGATTTATTTGGCGGGTTTGACGCTGTTGTTTGTGGCCGTCGGGGTGACGACCAGCTTGGTGAGCGTCGTGCCGGCACTGCTGAGGTTGCGAACCATGATGCCGTGCAATCCGATCGGCAGGATGCCTGCCCAGGTGCCGGCCGCCACCGGCACGCCGTCGATCCGGATCTGGGTCGTGGCCGGATTAGGCGCGTCGGTCGTGATGGTGAAGCCGCTCGCGGTCTGGACGTTGACCGACCAGGCGATGTAGTCGCCGACATGGGCCAGCGTGCCGGTCGCCGTGCCCGACGGTGTGACGCCCATCGAGAACGAGACGGGGATGTTGCCGGCGTCGATCGGCAGCGGCCAGGCGAACGCGCTGGCCGGGCGGGTGTTCTGGATCGCGGCCAGGATGGCCTGCATCTTCGGCGTCGCCTGGTCGGCGATGGTCGGGTTGGCAATGCCGTAGGCGGTAGCGCCGGCCGCATTGAACACGAACGGCATGCCGCCGCCCATCTGGAAGAACTTGTTGATGGCGGTCGTCTCGAAGGCCTGGGCGTTCGGGTCGAGGTTGGCGCTCAACTGCACCGCGGACGGATAGTCGCCGCCGACTTCGAAGCCGCCCTCATAGCCCATCTCGTGCAGGCCGAAGCCCAGCGCCCAGATCGCGTCGCCCTCGGTCGAGGGGCTGGTCTCGCCCGAAGCATAGATCGCCGCGACCGAGCCGGCATTCGCGCTGTTGGCGCTCTGGTACCAGCCGCCCCCGCCGCCCCACAGGTAGTAATTCGCCGGGTGCGGGCTCGCGACATGGGCGACGCCGTCGGCATTGTCGTAGAAATTCTCCAGATAGCCGAGCCCGATCGCGGCCGTGTTGCCGGAATTGCCGTACTGCCATTCGAACACCGGTCGCACCCGGGCCATCATCAGCGCGTCGCCCCAGACCGAACGGAACAGGCTGCTGATGCGGACCGTCCGGTCGACGACGCGGCGCTTGGCCCAGACCGTCGGATCGGTGGCACCGTCATAGGCGAGCGGCGAGCCGCCGGCCGCGACCGCGGCACTGGCCAAGCTCTGGTTCATGCTCGACTGGACATAGCCGGTGTTCCACAGCTCGTTGCTGTATTCGAGATAGACCTTGAGGTTGCTGTTGAGCGGCGGATATGCCGGATGCGCCTGGGCGCTGGTGTAGGGAGTGGTGCC
The DNA here is from genome assembly GCF_035943795.1 of Aliidongia sp. NCBI lineage: Bacteria > Pseudomonadati > Pseudomonadota > Alphaproteobacteria > Rhodospirillales > Dongiaceae > Aliidongia > Aliidongia sp. The sequence goes on from NZ_DASZBY010000034.1 coordinate 106,454, forward strand.
GTCGCTGCCGAACGCGAGCAGCTGGGCCAGCTTGGTCACATAGTCGTCGTCGACGCCGACGGGGATGTTGATCCAGGCGTCCTTGCCGGTTTCGTTGGCGAGCGCTACCAGGTACTCGAGCGAGCCGCCCTTGCCCTGCCAGCCATAGCCGCCGACCGCCTGATACTGCGAGGCCTGGCCCGGCGTCACCCGGTCGGCCCAATGCTGCTGCCGATTGCCGTTGGTCGCCAGGTAATCCATGAAGCGGATGCCGGAGAAATACGACAGGAACGACTTGTACTGGGCGCTGAACAGCTCGCCCGCGCCATGGACGCCGGTCGAGCCGGGTGCCACGGGCCGCAGGATCTGCAGGTTGGTGATGCCGGACCCGACCGGTGCCGCGGGACTGCGCTGGCTCTGGCCGAATCCGAGCGTGGCGGCGGTCGGCGCCGTCGCCGCCGCGACCGTCCAGGTCGCCGTGGTCTTGTTGGCGACCGGGTCGTACCCGGCGCCGACCGGCAGGATGGTGCCGTAGCCGACCCCGTTGACCGAGAAGCTGCCGACACCGCTCCAATCGGTCACCTGCGCCTGGCCGGTGAAGCTCATCTGATAGACGCCGTCCAGCTCGCGTCCGGTCGACCAGAGCGGCAGCGTCGCATCGGCCAGCGGCCAGCCCTGGGCATCCAATGGCGCCGGCATCTGGGCGTTGGAATAGACGGTGAATCCGCCCGCCTGCTTCATGATATCGGCGAACATGTTGCCGGGTTCGCCGGGCAATGCGACCGATCCGTTGATGCCGACCGGCGTCGCGGCTTCGATCACCTGGAACGGCACGCTCGGGCTCGACCAGCCCAGCTGCAGCCGGCCGTTCGGCTGCTGCTCCCAGTAATGGACGCAGATGTCATAGGACGTGCCGGCGGTCAGGGCCACCGCCTTCTGCGCGGTCTTGGCGCTGTTGCCATAGTCGGCATAGAGCGTGGTCCAGGTCGTGGACCCGGTCGGCCGGAAATAGAGTGCGACCCCGCCATTGGCGACCACTTGCAGGGTATAGGTCTCGCTGGTCGTCGCCATGACCTGGCCGGTCCAGCTGGCGGAGAAATTCTGCCAGCCGTTCGTGTTGAACTCGGGCGACAGCGACCCGCCCGGGCCGACCGTGTTCCAGGCAAAATCGATGCGCGCGTCGCGCCGCTGGAACGCGGGATTGGTGACGCCGCCCACCCCCGACTGATATTGGCCGAGGAAGCCCCCCCACAGGACGCCCTGGGCATGAGCGGAGCCGAGACCCGCCGCCATGGAAAGTGCGGAAAAGGTAAGCGCCATCGCGCCAAATTTGCTGTTCATGCCGCTTCAGCCCATCAGGAGAATAGATTGGCGGCGCAAAGTTCCGATCATCCGGGTCGGCCCGAAAGACTCGTGCCGACGCGCGATGAAATACTTCGTGCCCTCAAAGGTTCTGCGGATGGGCAGAGGATGAGGGCGCTGAATTAAGAGAATCTGAAGGTCAGTTGATCGTTATTATTTAAAATAAATCACATTCTAGACAAATTGATTCTGCGAATATTGTATTTCGAGAAAATAGAAACAGAAATTCTCGTATTGTGAGAATATCCGGCGTTACGAAAATCAACCGAGATCGGCATCGCTTGGTGCGGAGATCGTCGGCACCACGATCGGCGGCGTCGTGCCGTCGAGCAGGAACAAGGCGCGCCAGTCCCGGCTCCGGCCGAACTCGACGAAGCGGTAGGACAATGCCGCGACCGTCAGCAGCAGGAACAGGTAGATCGGCAGGGTGCGGGCGAGATCGTCGAGCGGTGCCGCCTCGGCCTGGAACAGGTTGCGCAGCAGCGGCTCGTGCCAGACATACAGGCTGAAGCACATCATGCCCAGCACCTGGACCGGCCGGCTGGCGAAAGCGGCGCGCAGCCAGCCGCGTTCGAGCGACAGCAGCCCGGCGATGATCGCGGCGAAGCCCACGACCAGGAAATCGTCGAACGGCACCTCGATCCAGCGGCCGAGCCGGTCGCCGGCGACCACGGCGAGGGCCAGGGCGAGAGCGCCGCCCAGGGTGACGAGACGGGGCCAGCGGACGCGGACGCCCGCGACATAGGCCTGCGCCAAGGCCATGCCGACGGCGAAGATCTCCAGATTGGCGGTCAGGCCCATGGTCAGCGGCTGGATCGGCCGACCGGCAACGAGCGTCAGACCCAGTGTGCGCGAGGCCAGGCTGAGCACGGTCGCGGCCACGATGGTCCGCACGATGCCCCAGCGCTGGAATGCCAGAACCATGAACGGGAACAGGATGCTGAACCAGATCTCGACGCCCAGCGACCAGAGCGGCGGGTTGAGGTGCGGCTCGAACCCGTGGGGCGCAAAGGTGAACAGCGCGCCGGCGATGGAGATCAGTTCGAGCGGCAGACGCAGGTCGTGCACCGGCGGAACCTGGTTCAGCACCAGGCACAGCAGGGCCACCAGATAATAGAGCGGCAGCAGCCGGGCGGCCCGGCGCCGGTAGAAGCCGCGCCAATCGGCCGAGGTCTCCATCTTCGCCCGACCGCGCGCGAACGGCAGGTAGAGCACGAAGCCAGATAGAACGAAGAACAGCTGCACCCCGATCCAGCCATAGGACAGGAAGAACAGCGAGCTGGTGACCGCGGGCGCCAGCGCCAGCACGCTGCCCGCCTTGAAATACAGGCCGAAGAGGTGATGCCAGACGACCGCGACGATCGCCACACCGCGCAGGCCGTTGATGATGTCGAGCTTGCCGCCGGCGGAATTCTGCGCCGGCGTCTCGATCGGGACGGCGTCAGCCGCGCTTGGTGGCAGCCGCATGGGGCACCTCGCCGAGCAGGGTCAACAACTGGCCGGTCAGGTGGGCCTGGTCGAAATGCTGCCGGACCCATTGGCTGCCGGCGGTACCCATCGGCGCCCAGCGCTCCGGACTGCGCGCGAGCTCGACCATCGTCCGGGCGAGTGCCGCCGGATCGCGTTCGGCGACCAGCAGGCCGGTCTCGCCGTCGACCAGCCCCTCCGGAAAACCGTTGTGGTTGCTGGCGATGACCGGCATGCCCAGGGCCTGGGCCTCCTGCAGCACCAGCCCCTGGCCCTCGACGTCGCCCGAGGGCGCGGACGTACTGGCCAGCACGAAGATGTCGGCCGCATCGGCCAGGCGGGCGACCTCTTCCTGGGTCCGGCGGCCCAACAGGTGCACGTGCCCGGCGAGGCCCAGCCGGGCGATCGCCGCTTCGAGCGCGCCGCGGGTCGGCCCTTCGCCGATGATGGCGAGGCTGGCGTCGACGCCGGCCGCGCGTACCAGCGCCAGTGCCTCGATCGCGTAGACATGGCCCTTCTTCTCGACCAGCCTGCCGATCGACAGGAACCTGACCGGCGCGCCGGCGATGCCGCTGCGGGCGCGGAACGGGAAGCGATCGGGATAGAGCCCGACCGGCAGCCGCACCGTCAGCGCTTCGGGCGCACCGATCTCCAGGATGCGGCCGCGCGTATAGTTGGTATTGGCGACGAACAGGTCGCCGCGCTGAAACAGCCGGCGATAGAGGTCCGGCCCCTCGGCCTGGACCCGCTCCGAAAAATCATAGCCGTGGAAGAAGGTCACGAGGCGACCGCTGATCAGGCCCAGGTCACGGAGCCAGGTGCCGAACTGGCCGTTCGGCGCGAAATGGCACAGCACATGATCGAACTGGCGGGGTTGGCCGCTGAGGTCGACCGCGGCCATGACCAGGCGGATGAAATCATACGGGCTCGGCAGCGCGCCGCCGAGTGTCCCGGCCAGGATGCGCAGGCTGGCGATCGGGTGCGCCAGCAGATACAGCAGGTCGCGCGCCCGTTCCGCCTTTGGTCCCGGGACCGTGACCCGGACCAGCCGGACCGACGCCAGGATGCGCCGCGTCGCTTCGTGCAGGCCGCTCGTGTCCGGCGTGCCCCTGCCGAACGACAGGATGGTGACGTCGAGCCCACGCTCGATCAACGACAGGATCTGGTTGTCGATGAAGGTCTCGGAAATCGCCGGATAATTGTCGAGCAACAGGGCGATGCGCGGGCCGTTCGCGTCGCGCGGCATCAGCGGCTCGTTACCGAGGCTGCCGCCCGGATCTCGGCCGGCGCCGCTGGGGCAGGGGCGCGGATCGCCGTCGGCCGCAGCCGCTCCTCGAGCCGCGTGATGAACTCGGCCACAGCGAAATAGCGCGCCTTGCCGACACCGGCCCGGGCCGTCAGGTACAACGCGAGGCGCTTGGCCGACCGGGGCTTCGCCCGCCAATTGCGCCGCAGCAGGCGGGCGCCGTAATCGGGCCGGCCCATCTGCACGAAGATCTCGCCCAACATGCCGGTGAACAGACCGGGATCGACCGTGCCGTCGCGGAAATGCGGGCGCAGGTGGGTCCGGTACATATAGAGATGGCCGGTCAGCCGGTTGCGGCCGCTCGACGTGATGCGGCCGTCGGGTGCGATATAGAGCGTGGTCAGCAACTCCGGCACGCAGGCGAAGCGGGTGAGGGCGGACAGGCGTACCCACAGCTCCCAATCCTGGCACGAGCGCAGGTTCGGCTCGAAACCGCCGACGGCACGCAGCAGGTCGCGCCGCACCAGGGCGCACGAGGTCGATCCCACGACATTGTGGTTCATCAGCGCCAGGCGGATGTCGCCGGCCTCGGTCGCGCGGCTGATGCCGCACGGCTGGCCCGCCTCGGTCAGGCTGGCGATGCCGGTATAGGCGGCGCCGAAAGCGGGTCCGCCCGCCGCGATCGCGGCCAATTGCCGGGTGATCTTGTCCGGATGCCAGGTATCGTCGCTGTCGAGGAAGGCGACGTAGGTTCCTTCAGCCAACTCGATGCCGCGATTGCGCGCCGCCGCGGCCCCCATGTTGCGTTCGAGCGGATGGAAACGGAATGGCACGGGACAGGCGAAGCCGGCCGCCCATTCCGCTGTGCCGTCGGTCGAGCCGTCGTCGACGATGATGATTTCGAGCGCCCGATGGCTTTGCGCCACGACGCTGGCGATCGCGCGCGGCAGGCAATGCAGGCGGTTGTAGCTGGGGATCACGACCGAGACGAGCGGGGGCGGGGACATCGGCGCTCCTTCTCAGGCGCGGGAGGTGAGGATGCCGGCGATCAGGCCGACATCGTTGCGACGGAACAACAGCGTCAGGCCGCCATAGACCACGGCGCCGACCGCCAGTTCCAGCGCCAGCAGCGGGATGCCGGCCAGCAGGCCCTGATGGTCGAGCAGGCGGACCAGCAACCCCATGCCCAGCGCCAGCCCGACGGCTGGGGCGAACGAGGCGACATATTCGCCGAACACCGGGCCGATGATCGGCCGGATCAACCAGCGATAGACCGCGAGCACGACCAGGACGTTGATCGCGCACAGCACCCAGGTCGCCGGGACCAGCCCGAACCAGGCGAGGCTCGCGGCATAGATCGGCACCTGGATGGCGAATTGCACCAGGGTCCAGTAGAACGACCGGTCGGCGCGGCCGACGGCGAGCACGAGCGAGCCCACGGGATTGTTGATGGTGCGCGCCATCGCGATGATCGAGCACAGCTCGACCAGCGGGATCGCCGGGGCCCATTTGTCGCCGAGCAGCAGCGGCACGGCATGGGGTGCGATTGCGGCGAAGCCGAACAGCAGGGGGGCGTTGGTCGTCGACAGCAGCTTGGTCACGAGCAGGAAGCCGCGCTTCAGCGCCGATGGATCGTTCTGCTTCTTGGCGAAGACCGGGAAGGCCACGTTGGTGATGATCGGGTTGATGCGATAGACCGGCTCGACGATCAGCATCCAGGCCATGTTGTAATAGCCCAGCGGCTGCGGGCCCAGCAGGGCCGCGATCAGGAACTGGTCGAGCCGCAGGTTGACGTAGTTCACCGCCCGGTCGCCGACCTGGAACATGCCGAACCGCATGAAATGGCGGATCTCGTCATAGCGCAGCCGCATCTTGATCTGCAGCAGGTCGCGGCCGGCGATCCACAGGAACAGGCTGCGCAGCAGGGCGGTCAGCAATTGCGACAGGATCAGCGCATAGATGCCGACGCCGGCCCACAGCAGGGCGGCGGCGCTGGCCGCGCTCAACAGGTTGGCACCCAGCTCGACCCGGCCCAGCCGCTCGAACCGCAGGTTCTTCTGCAGCAGGGCCTGGAAGGTCTGGCCGATCGGGGCCACCGCGAAATTGGCCGAGGCGACCAGCAGCATGCCGGTCAGTTCCGGCTGGCCGTAGGCATAGGCCAGCACGGGTGACAGGAGGGCGGAAACCGCGGCGACGGCGCAGCCGAACAGCAGGTTGAACCAGTAGAGGCTGGACAGCTGGTCGCTGTCGGCATCCTGCTTGGCGATGATGCCCTGGGTGACGCCGGCATCGGCGAAGATATAGGCGAAGCCCAGCACCAAGTTGACGATGGCGAACAGGCCCAGCTGAAATGGCGGTAGCATATGGGCGGCGACCAGGGTCACGCCGAAGCGCGCGCCGATGTTGGATATCGTGGTCGCCGCGGTCCAGCGGACCGATTTCAGGGCTTTGACGCGCAAACTCATCGCGGTTCGATCATCCTTTGGCACCGGGTGGAAAGGCCCCGGAGGGCACAAAAAGTGCGGTGACCGCGCCGAACGCTTGGGGCGGGTCAAGGTTTGCGTCCGGGTTGATCGGGTTCTTGGCTTTTTACGCGGATTTCGCGCAACCGGTGAAACGCCGGCGCCCGTCAAACGGTTCCCCGCAGTTTTTCGAAGACATGCGCGAAGACGGTGTGGCCTTTGCGCGGCATCGCCGGGCGACCGTCACGGGTCTTTTCAGGGAGTGTAATATCATCCTGGTCGTTTGCGGAGTGATTATCCGCCGTTCCCCCGGCTCGACCGGGGGACAGCACCTTGACCTTCCTTCGAGAGACAGGTGCATCATGCCCAAAACCGCCGATCGTTCTTTCTCGACCCTGGTGAAGCAAGCGCCGCTCATCGGCCCGCTCGCACGCCGCCTCGCCCGCACGCCGCTGGTCGAACACTTGCGCAAGCGCCTGGGATTCCACGGCTCCGCCGACTATTGGGATGCGCGCTACCGGGCGGGCGGCACCTCCGGCGCGGGTTCCTACGGGCGCCTCGCCGCGTTCAAGGCCGAGGTGCTGAACGAATTCGTCCGATCCCGCGGCATCACCTCGATCGTCGAGTTCGGTTGCGGCGACGGTGCTCAACTGGCCCTGGCCGATTATCCATCCTATGTCGGCGTCGACGTGGCGCCGGCGGCGGTGGCGCTCTGCACCGAGCGGTTCGCGGCCGATCCGAGCAAGCGCTTCTATCTCGCGGGCACGCTGCCCGGTGAACTGGCACCGTTCGACCTCGTCCTCTCGCTCGACGTGATCTATCATCTGGTCGAGAACGCGGTGTTCGACACCTACATGCGCGGCCTGTTCGACCATGCGCGGAGCCACGTGGCGATCTATGCCAGCGACCTCGACGTTCCCGGCCCGTCGCCGCACGTCCGCCACCGCGCCTTCACGCGCTGGGTCGCGGCGGAACGGCCCGATTGGCATCTGGCCGGCATCGTCCCCAACCGCTATCCGTTCGACGCGGCCGATCCGGACGAAACCTCGTTCGCCGATTTCCACTTCTTCGAGCGGCGCGCTTGAGAGACTGCCCGCCGGCTGCGTCTATCGGGTATAGCCGGAATAGACGTCCTGGCCCGCCGCCTTCTCGACCTTGCTGAGGATGATGCCGGTCGGCATGTCCGGATCGAGCGCCAGGCGGCGCAGGGCCTCGCGCACCAGCCGTTGGCGCGTGCGCTTCCAGGACACGACCAGGGCGACCGCGTCGACCGAACGGGCCAGCAGCATGGCATCGGGCACGCGCATGATCGGGGGCGAATCGACGACGATATAGTCGTACTCGCGCCGCGCGTCACGCAGGATGGCCCCCAGGCCGTCGGCTTCCAGCATCGGCGCCAGCCGGCCCGATTCCTCGGTCGCGGTGAGGTAGTTGAGCCCCGTCAGGTCGTCGATGCCGATCCAGTCGCGCCAGCCCGCAGGATCGTCGAGGAAGCTCGGCTGACCCGGCCGCGACGGCGGCGGCAGGATCGTCTCCAATGTCGGGCGGCGGAAATCGCATTCGATCAGCAGCACCCGGCAGCCGTCGCGCGCGGCGAGCCGGGCGAAGGACAGGGCGAACGAGGTCTTGCCCTCCCCAGGCACGGCGGAGCTGACCAGGATCGTCTTCAGGGCGCGGCCCTCGGATGCCCAGCGCAGTTTCGCCCGGAAGGCGCGCAGCGTCTCGGCGACCGGGGACGTCGGGTGGTCGACGACATACCGGTGCGGCAGCCGCTTGCGCCCGAGGTTGCGAACCATTGGAATCGCGGCCAGGCCGGGCAGGCCGGTCACGGTGCGGACCTGCTCCAGCGTCTCGAAGCCATGGTCGAGCTGGGCGTAGAGAATGGCGCCGGCGATCGCGACCAGGCCAGCGGCGAAGCCGGCGAGCATCGCCATCAGGGTGATCTTGGGGCTCGACGGATGCAGCGGCACGAAGGCGGCCGAGATCATGCGCGCGTTCGCGGTCTGATGATCCTGCGGCTTCGCGGTCTGGGCGATGCGCAGCATGAATTCGTCATAGACCTTCCGCTTGCTCTGGGCGTCGTCGTTCAGCCGCTGCAGCTTGTCCTGGGCAGCGGTGCTGGCCGTCGCCTTGCCGTTCAGCACCGCGATCTGCTGGACCAGGCTCGCCTCGCGGGCGCGGGTCACGTCGACCTGGCCCTTGAGCGAGCTCACGACCTTGTCGATTTCCCGGCTGATCGCGCTTTGCAGGCCGGCGACCTGCTTGTTGGCCGCCTTCATGTCCGGATGGTTCGGGCCGACCCGGGTCTGCAGGTCGGACTGGTTGCGCGCCGCCTCGGCTTCCTGGCCGCGCAGCTGCTGGATGACCGGCGAGGCCAACACGTCGGTATTGGCGGCGATGCCACTCTGCTTGGCGTCGATCGCCTGATTGTATTTCGCTTCCGCCGCCGCGCGGTCGGCCCGGGCGGTCGACAATTGCCCGTTCAGTTCGGCGACCTGCTGGCCGGCGATCGTACCGCCCGGTGTCACCAGCAGGCCGGTCTTGTTGGTGAAATCCTGGACGCTCTGCTCGGCGGCGACCATCTGTTTGCGCAGATCCTCGCCGCGCGCATCGAGCGACTGGTTGGCCTCGACGGTCGCTGCCCGGTTCTCCGAGATGTATTGCGACAGGTAGGTCTGGATCAGGGAGTTGACGACGTTCGCCGCGACCTCCGGATTCTCGCTCTTGTAGGTGATCGAGATGACATAGTCGCGGCCGTCGTTGACCAGGTCGAGGTTGTGGGCGAGCGTGTTCAGCACGTCGTCGTGGATGGCCGCCCGCTCGTCGCCGACCGCCGTCTGATGGCCGCGCATCAGCCCCTGGACGATCGGGATCGGGTTGATCTCGGCCCACAGGCTGTCGTCCTTGGGCTTCAGGCGGGGATTGAATTCCGGCACCTGGTCCAGATGCAGCTTGTCGGCGACGGCTTCGAGCACGATGCGCGAGCTCATGACCGCCATTTCGCTGCGCACGAGCGCCTGGTCGCCGGTCGGTGTGATCAGGGTCTCGAGTTCGGGGATCGACATCTTGCGCGTCGCAACCACGACCGCGCCGTCGGCGGTGAACCGGGGGGTCAGCTGCTTGCCGATCAGGACGGCCAGCACCATCGCGGCCAGCACGGTCGCGCAGATGATCCAGCGCCGGCGCCACAGCAGCGCGCCCATGCCAAGGATGGACGTGACCTCGGCCGCGGGCGGCGGCGCGAAGCTTTCGAGCGCTGAATGCTCGATCAAGGCGCCGCGACGATAGATCGGAGCGGCCGGCAAGCCGCTGCCGCTGGTAGCGTCGGTCATACGCAAGTTCCTATATTTCAACGTCGGCGAAAGGATCTTGCAAAGACGGGCCTTTACGCCGAGATGCCGGTACTAGTCACCCGCGTAAACGATCTTATCCCTAATTCGTTGCGCTGCACACAATGACAATTATGGCGCAGGCGGCGAACACGCCGCCGCACAGCAGCGCCTTGAAGGTCCCGCGCACCACGCGGGTCAGGCCGGTCACGCCTTCGATCTCGCGGCGTTCGGCCGAGCGGTTCTCGCGGCCCATCAGCAGGACCATATAGAACGAGAAACCGAAGATGGTGTAGGTATCGCGGATGTCGACCGGATGGGGATTGATCGCCCGGGTCGCAAAGGCGCGCTTCAACGCCGCGAACTGGCTGGGTGTGAAGGATCCGGCGATGGCGGGGCCGACCCGGTTCGCCAGCACCTTGAAGAAGGGGTCGAGTTCGGCCTGAGGCGGCATCAGGACCTCGGGACCGGTGCCGTACCGTTCGCCTGCTGGCTCCGACTCCCAAGACATGCCGATGGCTCCCGGCGGCGCGATTTGATCGGCCGCCATCCAGAAAAAGCTTTGACGGACCGGTTTTCTTGGGGGAAGGCTTGCCGCTCCGCCCGATCGATCCGCCGGTGAACTGTAAAAATCGGTCCGACGATGGAGCGACTTTGGCGCACAGAGCGTTGACAAGGGCTTAAGCTTACGAGAGCGAGATTGATGGACGCAACGTTCGGTGGGGCCGGCATCGAGCGGCGATGGCACGGTGCCGGGATGCCGCGGTCCAGCTTGGTTTCCGGCGTGCTGGCCGCCATGCTGGTCTCGACGCTGTTCCTGACGCGCTTCGCCCTGACCCTGGGCCATAGCGAACTTTCCCTGGCCCTGGTGGTGGCGCTGTTTGGAACGGCATTGCTGGTGCTGACCGGAGCGGTGCGGATCAGCCCGACGCGGTTCGCGCTATTCGCGCTTGCGGTCGCGACCCTGCTGCTGTCGGTGATGCTCGGCGGCAGCACCAGCCCGTCCTATCTGTCGTTCCTCAACCTCATCCTGCTCTATGCCTGCTGGCTGTTCGTAGTGCCGGACGATCGGCAGTTCGAGGCAGCGATGCGGACGATGCGCAAGATGCTGCTGATCATCGCGGTCTCGGGCATCCTGCAGTTCTTCGCGCAAGTCGCGATCAAAGGACCGGTGCTGTTCAATTGGCAGAACGTCTTCCCCTATACCTGGATCAGCCACGGCTTCAATTACGTCATTCCCGTGCCGGGCCTGGGCGGGATGAACAAATCGAACGGCTTCTTCCTGCTGGAACCGTCGAGCCTGTCGCAGATGATGGCGATCGGCATCATCATCGAACTCGAGTTCTTTCGGCCGTCCTGGCGCCTGGCGGTATTGGCCGCGGCCCTGGCGCTGTCGTTTTCCGGGACCGGCCTGGTGTTGTTCATGGCCATCGTACCGCTGATGCTGCTGACGCGGGGCAAGGGCGGCATCCTGCTGGTCGCAGTGCCGGCCCTGGTCGGGCTGGCCCTGCTCGTGGCCGGTCCCAGGATCGCCCTGTTGTTCGACCGCCTGCAGGAGTTCGGATCGGACCAGTCGAGCGGCTTCGCCCGCTTCATCTCGCCGTTCTTCCTGTTCAGCGACTATCTGTATCCGCACCTCTCGACGACGCTCTTCGGCATGGGGCCGGGCTCGATCGAGGGCTTCTCGCTGAAGGCCGCCTACCTGATCCACGATCCGACCTGGGGCAAGCTGATCTTCGAATACGGCTTCCTGGGCGCGGTGCCCTTCGTTCTCTATGTCGCGTATTGCTTCTTCGCCGGAGCGCGCTCGATCTGGCTGGCGAGCGCGCTGTTCCTGAACTACCTGCTGCTCGGCGGCAATCTGGTCGATGCGCGGCTGCAGGTGCTGATCCTGGTGCTGGTCGTGCTGCAGAACCGTCCGCGCGACGTCGCACGGGCCGCCGTCAGAACTGCAGCGCGAGACTTACGTAGTTCGGCGCGCACGGCCCGGACAGCTTGAGCGACTGCATCTGCTGGCTGTCCATGCAGCCGGCGAGAAACGCCAGTCCGACCAGAAGGCCCGCGACCCGAAGCAACGCCATGGCAACCTCCGCTGAAGCCGAACCAACCTAGCATGGAAATAGGCGTCGCGGCGCGCCAGTCAATGGAGCGGCGGCGCGTCGAGGCCCAGCGGCTGGCGCCGGTCGAGCCATCCCTTCGCCAGGCCGGCGAGCCGATGATAATGCCGCTCGAACAGGAACCAGAAGATCCAGGCGGCACCGTTGGCGATCGCGAAGACTTCGAGGAAGGTCGCGAGGTCGTAGTGCCCGGCTGCGGGCCGGTGGACGGCAAACCAGATCAGCACGGTGTAGTGGATCAGGTAGAGCGAATAGCTGTAGTCGGCGATCCGGTCGATCGCGCGGCTGACCAGGCGCGGCACGGCGATCGGCGCCGCACCCAACAGGAAGAAGCCCCCGAACAGGATGCCGGCAGTGAACAGCGCGAACTGCAGGTCATAGACGCGCGTGTCGGTCACGAGCGCCCTGCCGGCCAGCAGTACCGCCGACAACAACATCAGGCCGGCGAGGCCCCAGGCCCAGCGCCGCCGGCCGGGCAGCGCCTGCGGCCCGCCCCGGCGCATCAGCCGATCCTGCGCCCAGGCTGCGGCGGCCCCGATCGCCCAGACGAAGCTCAGGCATTGGCCGACTCCGCCCATGGCATTGTAGAGCGGGACGATGCCGACCGCCGCGAGGATCAGGATGTCCCGTGCGCCCAGCCGCTTGCGCCGCGCTACGAAGAAGGCGAGATAGCCGAACGTCAGGTAGATCCACCACTCGATCGCCACGGTCCAGAATGGCCGGCCCGAGCCGAACGCCTCGATGAACCAGGACTGCTCGGGCACGCCCAGCCGGCGCAGGATCTGGAACGCTGGATATTCCTGCAGCATGACCAGGTTGCCCAGCCAATGCAGCGGGGTCGAACTGGCGGCGTAGGGATAGGCCGGCTGGTCGCGCATCAGCCCATCGACCACGGCGACCAGCACCAGGGCGGGCAGATAGCCGGCGAAAATCCGGCAGAACCGGTCGATCAGGTAATGGCCGAAGCGATAGTCGGCCCGGTCGCGCTTCTGTTGCACGCTCAAGGCGATGAGGAAGCCCGACAACAGGAAGAACACCAGCACGCCGAACGTTTCCCAGCGCCCGCCGCGATCGTGGCCGGCCAGGAAATAGGCCGTGCTATGGCCGAGCAGCACGATCTGGGCGGCGAGGGCCCGGACCAGATTGAGATAATCGACCTGGCAGGGGGCGAGCTTGACCGAATGGGCCATCAGGAGCTTTTGGGCGTGGGGTGGGACGGCATCACGCTGCGCAGAGCGCGGCGGATCGCCTTGCCCGGCCGCAGGGTCGAGGCCAGGGCCAGATAGGCCAGGGCCAAGGGTTTGCGTCCGCCGACCAGTGCGATGGTCGAGCGGCGGTAGAGCCCGTCGGACAGCAGCTGTGCCTTGAGCGCCAGCCGATCGCGCCACGGCCGGCGGCGTTCGTGCTCGATGAACGCGTCATAGGCCAGGGTCGGACGGCCTTCCCGTGCCGCATAGAAATTATGATAGGTCCAGCGCACGCTCATGAATTGCCGGGTGGCGCTGCGTGCCGAAACCGCGTTGGCGTGCACTCTGTAATACAGCAGGATTTCGGGCTGGATCAGGATCGGGGCGCCGGTCGCCAGCATGCGGGCGAACAGATCGACGTCCTCAGCCGGCTCAGTCCGTTTGTCGTAGCCGCCGAGGTCGATCGCCGTCTGTCGGCGAAAGATCATGCTCGGATGCAGGAAGCTCAGTGGTTCGCGGGCGACAAGGAAGCGCTGCAGTTCCTCGCGGCTGCGCGGCAGCGGCGTGCGGCTGCCGTGGCGGGCGCCGGCCGGATCGATGATCTCGTAGTAGCTGCCGGCGGCGACCAGGTCGGGATTGGCCGCGACGAAGGCCAATTGCCGCTCGAGCCGCTGTGGCACCATCAGGTCGTCCGAGTCGAGGCGCGCCACCCAGTCGGCACGCGCGACTGCCAGCCCTTGGTTGAGCGTGTCGGCAATGCCGGAATTGGCCTTGGCGATCGGCCGCACGCGCTGGTCCTGGGCCGCGTAGCGCGCGATGATCCGGGCCGTCTCGTCGGTCGAGCCGTCGTCGACCAGGATGAGTTCGAAATCGTCCTGGGTCTGGGCCAGCACGCTGTCGATCGAGGCTGCCAGATAGGCGGCCCCGTTGTAGATCGGCATCACGACGGAAACCCGTGGCGCGGCACGTGTCATAGGCTAGGATCCAGCGGCGGGAACAAGGATAAGGTGCTGCTGATCAACGTCGGAACCTAGCGGAACGGTCCCACATTGTCGTTGAACTTTCCATCGATTGCTCCGTAAATCCAATTTAAAACACGCGTGCACTGCGGGAACAATCCATAGGATAGTTCGTTCATAAGGCGCGTCACCGCGAAAATCGAGTATGGTGCGTTGCACAATCGACACGTTGAGTGTCTCAGAATCTTGCGCTTCAGCATCTTATCATTGCGGGCCGCACTTCGTGCCTCGCGCCGATCGCGAGGGGATATGCCGGTGCCAACCAAGCTTTTGATCGTCAGCTCGTCTGACACGAAATTCTTCGGCCTGCTGAAGGACATGATCCTGTCGCTCGAACGGCTGGCGCGCCTGCCCACCAGTTCGCTGCCGCCCTATGCGCTGGGCATCATCGATCTGGGCCTGTCGGACGAAGATCGCGCCTGGCTGGCCGAACGCGGCGCCGTCATCGTGGTGCCCCGGCCGCACATGGGCGCGGGCTCGCTCGATCGACCGCTCGAACTGGCGTTCCTGGTCCGACCGTTCCTGCCGGAATATTTCCCCGATTTCGAAATCTACTGCTGGATCGATTCCGACGTCTGGCTGCAGAACGAGGAGGCCGTGTTGGCCCTGGTCGACGGTGCGGCGAGCGAAGGCATGGCGATCGCCCATGAGAACGAGCGGGCCTATCGGTTCCAGCGATGGCTGTTCCTGTGGACGGCGAAGCATTTCGTCCTGGGGTACGGCGCGCTTCGCGGTGCGTGGCTGCTGACCCGGCCGCATCTCAATGCCGGCATGTTCGCGATTCACGCCGGGGCGCCCCATTGGGAAGCCTGGGCCCGGCGCTACAAAGCCGCGATCGTCCGCACGGGCAAGATCACGCCGCACGATCAATTCGCGCTCAACCAGGCGGTATACCAGGACCGGCTGCCCACCCGGGTGCTCGACGCCGGCGCCAACTGGATCTGCGACCGGGGCGTGCCGATGTGGAACGACGACACCGGCACCTTCTGCACGCCCTATGCGCCCTACAAGACGATCTCGGCGCTGCATCTGGCCGGGCCGGGCAAGCGCACGGCCTATCGCATCGGGCGTACCGGCGGCGGCAATTTCACGACCATGATCCGCTATGGGGCGGCGCCCAAGGATGCGCCGATGGCGTCCCCGGCCGGGCTGTCGGTGGCGGCGCAATGACGGATACGGCGTCAATGCGCGTGGCCCTGATCGATCCGTCGCTCTTCACGCTGCCGTATGACGAGCGCCTGGCCGAGGCGCTGCAGCGTCGCGGCCACCGGATCGAATTCTTCGGCAAGGCGCTCGGTCCCCGCGAGGCGGCGCCCGCGACCGTACCGCTGCGCCGGCATTTCTACGGCGAGCTCCGGGCGCTGGGGGCGGAGCGCTGGCCGCCCGCGCTCGCCAAGGTGGCGAAGGGCCTCAGCCACATCCGGGCCATGGAAAGCCTGGTCCGCGTGCTGGCGCGGGAACGGCCCGACGTCATCCATTTCCAGTGGCTGCCGCTGCCGGTGGTCGATCGGGCGTTCCTCGCGCGTTTCGCCCGGATCGCGCCGATCGTCATCACCTGCCACGATTCGCAGCCGTTCAACGCCAATCCCGGGGCTGCCGTGCAGCGGGTCGGCGCCACGGCGATCCTCGCCCGCTTCGACCGGGTCATCATCCATACCGACCAGGCGCGCGCACGCCTCGCGGCCTACGGCGTCGAGCCTCGCCGGATCGCACGGATCGCCCATGGCTTCCTCGACGAATCGGCGCCGGCCGTGGCGCCGCCGACGATCGACGCCGACCGGCCGGTGCGCTTCCTGCTGTTCGGCAAGATCAAGCCCTACAAGGGCATCGACCTGATGATCGAGGCGGTGAAGCGCCTGCCGCCGGCGGCACGCCGGCGCATCGAGGTCCTGGTCGTCGGAAAACCCTACATGGATACGACGGCGCTGGTCGCCGCAGCGGCCGGGATGCCCGAGATCCGGTTCGAATTCCGTTTCGTCCCGGACGAGGAAATGGCGGAGCTGTTCCGTTGGGCCGACGTGCTGGCCTTTCCCTATCGCGAGATCGAAATGAGCGGCGTGCTGATGGCGGCGCTCAAGACCGCCCGTCCGATGGTCGCCTCCGATATCGGCGGTTTCGCCGAGCTGCTGCGCGACGGCGAAACCGGTTTCCTGGTGCCGCCGGGCGATGTCCCCCGGCTGGCCCATGCGATCGGGCGGTTGGTCGACGAGCCGGGGACCCGCGTCCGCATGGCCGCGGGCCTGGTCGATCTGGTGCGGGCGATCCCGAGCTGGGACGCGATCGCGGCCGAGACCGAGGCGCTTTATGCGGCCGCAATCGCCGAGCGCCGGACCGACGAGGGCCGCCGCCCGGCGGCGGCCCCGTCCAGGGCGGCCTAGCCTTTCCTCAGAACCAGCGTTCCGGGACGATCACCGTATCGCCCGGCTCGATCACGGTGCTCTGCTCGGCCGCCAGTTCGGTGTGGGACGCATCGCCATGGCGGATGACCCGCAGCCCGGACTGCTTGGCGCGGTAGGTATAGCCGCCGGCGAGCGCCACCGCGTTGATCGCGCTCAGATCGCCCTGCCAGTCATAGCTGCCGGGCTTGGCGACCTCGCCCACGACATAGACCGGCAGATGGTGCGTCACGATGACCGAGACGCTGGGGCTGACCACGATGCCGCCGCGGCCGAGCCGGTCGCGCAGCGCCCCTTCGGCGGCGGTCGGCGTCAGGCCGGCCAGCTTGGCGCGGCCGGCCAAGAGGACCGAAACCTCGCCGTGATCGTCGATGACCTGCTCGCCGGTCAATTGCGGCTGCCCGAATACGGTGATGGTAACCGTGTCGCCGGTATGGAGCAGGGTCGCGTCGTCGGGCGGCGCCGACGCGGCGGGTCGCGGCGCATCGGCGCAACCCGCGACCAGGCCGGCGAGCGCCAGGCCGAGCATTGGTGAAAACAGCGCATGTTTGTTGAAGCCTGGGCGAGGCATGCTTGAGATTCCCTTCTTGTCCGGCCTCAGAACTGCTTCTTGAGGGTCAGCATGAGGATGTTGTCATCGAAGGTGCGGCTGGTACTCGACGTGAGATTCTGGAACGTGTAGTCGACGCCGACGATCAGGCCGCGCACCGCCTCGTAGTCGAGACGGGTTTCCGACGTGATGATATCGTAGCTGCGCGGGGAACGTTCCAATTGGCGCGCGTCATAGCTGACGTCGGCCTTGAACAGCAGGTCACGGTGCAACTCGTGACTGACGGTCAGCGTGGTCAGGTCGTGGACGTAGCCGGGGCTGTCGATGAAGATGTCCTCGAAATATTCATGGACGAATTTGAGGTCGATCTGGCTGAGCCGCGTCGGCGACCAGAGCACGTCCACGATTGCGTCCGGCTCGTTGATCTTGCCAAAGCCGGCGTCGGCATAGGTCTGGGTCTGGTAGCCGCCGGTGAGCGAGACCAGGAACAAGCTATCGATGTCGAACACGAAGCCCGCGTCGCCGCGCACCCCGTTGCTGGCGCGCCGACGGCCCGAGGCGTCGATGTCGCGGCCAAAGCTGCGCCCGTCGGGGCGGATTTCGACGAAGACCTTCTGCTCGCCGAAGAAGGTGTGATCGAACCGGACGTCGCCGAAGATCTCCTGGCGGTCGCGGTCGTTCGTGATGATCAGGCCCTGGGTGCCGAACGACTGGTCGAAGATGGTCTGGCTGTAGCCGGTCGTGAGTGTGAGCAAATTATGGGCGCCGGTGCCGATTGACGTGCCGGCCTCGGCGTCGTAGAGCAGATAGGTTGCCGGCTTGAATCCATTGATCGTGTTCGGGTCGGAGCGCGGGACCGCAAGGCGCTGCACGCCGCCGTTCAGGAACAGGCCGAGATCGGTGCCGAGTTGGTCAGAGAGCGTCAGTCGCGAGCCGCCCTGCCAGAAATCCTCGTTCGTCAGCGAGAGATACTGCCGCTCCTGACCATTGAGGTCGAGGTGCGCGCGAAACCCGCTCGTGCCGTAGTCCGCACCGAGGCGCGCCCCGTAATCAGCGAAGAAATCCGACTTCGTGTCATTTTGCAGCGCGAACACATTGTCGTTGAATCCTAAATCTGCCACGGCCGAGGCCTGGAACGTCACGCCGCCGATCTGTGTTCCTGGGATTGTGGTGCGGCGGTCGAAGCGATCCTGCAGCAGTTCGTCCGGTCGGACGTCGTCCGCCGAACTGTCGGCAACGCCCTGAGCGGCAGCGGGAAGGCAGGCGCCCAAAGAGAGCAGGATCGCAAAGCCGGAAACGAACGCAGCCAGGCTTCGGCCGGGCGCCCGGGCAGGGCGTCGCCGAAAATTTAATCCGGAAACAGTTCCCGGGTTCGGAACTGAATGCGAGCTGGTCGTGTTCTTTTTTGTGCGATGCAGCATTAGCGCTTGTGTCCAGCTCATAACGATGAT
The DNA here is from genome assembly GCF_035943795.1 of Aliidongia sp. NCBI lineage: Bacteria > Pseudomonadati > Pseudomonadota > Alphaproteobacteria > Rhodospirillales > Dongiaceae > Aliidongia > Aliidongia sp. The sequence continues at coordinate 125,019 of NZ_DASZBY010000034.1, forward strand.
TCAATTAGTAACAATTTTACGTTTTTCTTAGGGAAAAATTCCCTCCCAGCGGAAAAAAACTGAAACGACGCGGAAAAAATTCTGATAGAACTATGTTGCGTTGCAAAGGCGCAATCTTCTTTCAGGTGCTACCAGGCTACGTTTGGAACGCAGGAAAGTCGAGATTTCTACCGGAGAATACGAAGTATCCCGGGAGAATCAATCAGGGGCAGTCAATGCCTCAAATTTGCCCTGAACCTGCCGGTCGCACCTTCATTAGCATATTGCGTATGCGAATGAGATTTGAACTTGGCAGCGGGCATCTCTAGTCGATCCTGCAAGCAAACTCCGCGTACATTTCTCTGTGGATTTACTTGTCCGAGGATCATAATGAAGCCTTCGATGTCGAATTTGACTGCGCGCGCCGAAGGGTTGTCGGTTGGCGATCGGCCATCGTTCGGCACCGCCGGCTACGGCGCGGGCTTCCCAGGGCGCCCTGCGAGCGGCGAGAGGCAGGGGGCGGCATTGCCCCTGCGTGCACCGGCCGGCCGGCCGAGCAAGCGTGCGTTCGACCTCGCTGCCAGCCTTGTTCTCATCCTGCTGCTGGGTCCGCTGCTGCTCCTGATCGCGATCGCGGTGCGGTGCGACGGCGGCAATGCGCTGTTCGGCCATCGCCGGATGGGCGCTGCCGGCCGGACCTTCCGCTGCTGGAAATTCCGTTCCATGGTTCCCGATGCCGAGGCCGTTCTGGCCCATACGCTGGCCAGTGATCCCGCCGCCCGTGCCGAATGGGACCGCGATTTCAAGCTGCGCCGCGACCCCCGGGTGACGCCGCTCGGCAATTTCCTGCGCAAGTCGAGCCTGGACGAGCTGCCGCAGCTGTTCAACGTGCTGAAGGGGGAGATGAGCCTGGTCGGTCCGCGCCCGATCGTGGCGGCGGAAGTCGAGCGCTATGGCGCGTCGATCGAGGAATATCGCGCCTGCAAGCCCGGGATCACCGGCCTGTGGCAGGTCAGCGGCCGCAATGACGTCGATTATGCCGACCGGGTCGAACTCGACCGGCAATATGCCCAGACCTGGTCGCTGGCCGGCGACCTGATGATCCTCGTCCGCACGCTGGGCGTCGTCGCCCGGCGCAGCGGCGCTTATTGAGAGGGCTCGGAAATGACCGAAGCCGCGATCCTGCTGGCGCTGGCCTTGCTCTTCCTGGGCCTGGCCGCGCACCCCTTCGTGTTCTACCCGATCAGCCTGCGCTACCTGACGCGCCATCGCGCGTCTGCGGCAGAGCCGTTCGGCACGCCTGCGCCCGTGGCGCCGCGCCGCTTCGCGGTCTGCGTCTGCGCCTATAACGAGGCATCCTGCATCGAGCGCAAGGTTGAGAACATGCTCGAGCTGCGCGCCGTCGTGGGCGATCTCGACATTCTGGTCTATGTCGATGGGTCGTCCGACCGGACGGCCGAACTGCTTCGCCCCTATGCGGACCGCATCACGCTGGTCGTCTCGCCGGAACGTCGCGGCAAGACCTATGGCATGAACCTGCTGGTCAGCCGCACCAGCGCCGACATCATTTTGTTCACCGATGCGAACGTGCGTATCGATCCCACCGCGATCGCGGCGATCGACCGGCGCTTCGCCGACCCGGAGGTCGGCTGCGTCTGCGGCCATCTGATCTATACCAATGGCGAAGAGACGGCGACGGCGGAGGTGGGCTCGCTCTATTGGCGGCTCGAGGAAGCGATCAAGCGGGACGAGAGCACGCTGGGCGCGGTCATGGGTGCCGACGGCTCGCTGTTCGCGATCCGCCGCAGCCTGCATCGTGCGGTGCCGGCCAACTTGATCGACGACATGTTCGTGTCGCTGGGCATCCTGTGCGACGGCCGCAAGGTCGTAACCGCGCCGGACGCGCTGGCCTATGAAGCGTCGGTCACCTCGTCGAACGAGGAATTCCGCCGCAAGGTCCGCATCGCCTGCCAGGCGTTCAACGTGCATCGCGAACTGTGGCCGCGCCTGAAGCATCTGCCGCTGACCGTCGTCTACATGTACATCTCGCATAAGCTGCTGCGCTGGCTGGCGGCATTCAACTTGGCGCTCTGCGCGCTCGCGGGGTCCGCCGGACTGCTGGCCATGGGCGTGCCGGTCGAGGCGCTGGCGCTGTTGCTCGGCCTGTTCGCGACCTCGCTCTGGGCGGCGCTGCGCTTCCAACTACGGCCGCTGTCGTCGATCGCGGAAATCCTGGTGGCGCTGGCCGGCGCCTCGCTCGGCGTCATCCACTCGCTGCGCGGTCAGAAATTCCAGACCTGGACCCCGGCGTCTTCGATCCGGCGTGCCGGCCATTGACGTTGCGACCGATCGGCGCGGGCCGAATCCACCACGCCATCGATCGCCGACCGGACTATGATCGGGCCGGGGCGGCCGTCCGGACCGCCCATCGGTGACACGACGGAACGCTCGATCTTGACCATCGCCCCGCATCGTCGCGACGTGTTGATTGGTGCGGCCGCCCTGGCCGTCTGGCGGCCGTCCCTCGGCTGGGCCGCCGAGCCCGCGCTGCTCGCCCTCGATTTCACGCAGGGCCTGCCGGCCGGAGTCCGCCTGGACCGTGCCAGCCCAGGCATGGTGGATGGGCCGGGTGGGACCCTGAAGCCCGCGGCGGCGCATGTGCCGCGCCTGGCGCTCGATCCGGCAAGTGGCCGGCCGCAAGGGCTGCTGATCGAGGGGGCTGCGACCAATTTCGCGCGGAACTCGCTCAGCCTTTCGAGCCATACCTGGCAGTTCAAGGGCGCTGCCATCGCGGCCGTCGCGCCCGAGATCGAGGCGCCGGACGGTTCGCACACCGTGGCCCGGCTGCGCATCCACGAACAGAAGGGCGACCTGGGCGTCGTCGGTGGTGGCGGGCCGATCGGCGCGGGCGAGATCTGCACGCTGTCGGTCTACCTGCGCCAGATCGGCGACGGCACCGAATGGTCGCTGAACCTGTTCGACTATGGCACCTACCACGGCCATTTCGAACGGGTTCCCCTGACGCCGTCCTGGCAGCGCGTCAGCTTCACGATCCATTGGGACGGCCGCGACATCAGCAACAAGGTCATCAACCTGGCGCCCGGCCGGCCGGAATGGGTGCAGGAATCGACCCATGAGGCCCTGGCCTGGGGTTGCCAGCTCGAGCTGGGCCGGGTCGCCTCGTCCCTGATCGCGACGGATACCCTGCCGGTCGCGCGGGCCGCCGACGTGGTGACGATCGACGCGGCGGCCCTGTCACGGCCGACCGGCCTGTTGCGCCTGGCGCTGCCGCGCGGCGGGGTGCGTGGCGGCACGCTGCTCGACACGGAGGGTGGCGGCATCAAGCTCGGCTACAGCCAAAGCGGATGGCTCGAAGCGACGGTCGGCGGGCTGACCGTCGCTGGCACCAGCGACGCGACCGCCGATACGGTCGTCGAACTCGGCTGGGGGCCGACGGGCGTCACGCTCAGAAGCGGCGCCGGCACTGTTCTGATCATCCGTGGCGTCAGTGCCGGCAAGACCGGGCCGATCGCGTGCGGCGCCAGCGCCCGGCTGTTCGCCCGGATGGATGGCTCCGCCCCGCTCAACGGCGTGCTGGGTGCGCTGACGCTGGAGGCTAGCGCGCCGATGCCGAAGGTCGCCGCAACGGCGGCGGCGGCACCCAGCTTCGTGCCGGCGGGCTATCGCCTGGCGTTCGGCGACGAGTTCGACGATGGCGACGTCGCGCGCATCAACGAGAACGCGACTGGCGGCCGGCCAGGCGCGCCGGCATGGCGCAGCCGCTACCACCAGGATCGCTTCACGGTCATCAACCAGGAAAAGCAGATCTACATGGATCCGGCCTTCGGTGGGAAAGCGGACCATCCGCTGGGCGTGCAGCCCTTCTCGCTCAAAGACGGCATCCTGACCATCACCGCCGATCGCGCCGATCCGGCGGCGGTTAGCCCGCATATTCTGAATTTCAAATACACCTCAGGCTGCATCACCAGCGAACTGACCCACTGGCAGACCTACGGCTATTTCGAGATGCGCGCCCGCCTGCCGGTCGGCAAGGGCTTCTGGCCGGCCTTCTGGCTGCTGCCCAAGGCATCGCGCTGGCCGCCGGAGATCGACATCTTCGAGGGTGCCGGCACCCGACCGGGCGCCGTCCACCTGGGCGTGCTGATCGCCCAGGGCAAGACCGCCGACAAGTGGATCGAAGACGTTATCAACGTCGCCGACGGATTCCATGTCTACGGGCTGGAATGGACCCGCGACCAGTTGACCTGGTTCCTCGACGGCAAGCCGGTCTGGCAGCAACCGAACGGCATCAACGAGGATATGTACATCCTGGCCAACCTGGCGCTCGGCAGTCACGACCCGAAATTCATCCCCGACCCTGACGACACTACGCCGTTCCCCGGGCGGTTCGAGATCGATTACATCCGCGCCTATCGCAAAGGCTGACGAGGAAAAGCCGCCGAGGCCAAGGACCCGGCGGCTGATTTCATGGGTGCGGACTGCGCCCGGCAGTCAGACGCTGATGCCGACCGATCCCAGGATGCCGCTCAGGCTCGAGACGCTCGACTGCAGGTTCGCATCCGCCGCTGCCGCCGCGGTGGCGCCGCTCGAGGTCGTGGTGCCGTTGGTGTCGGCACTGGTCAGGGCCGTATCGCCGCTGCCGTTGACGTTGCCGCCGCCGGTACGTTGATAGATCGCCTTTCCGACGGCGGTCAGCTCGTAGACGCCGCCCGTCACCTTGCCGCCGGCCACGACCTTCTTGTCGAGCTTCAACCAGCCGGCGGAGCGGATGTTGGCGACGGTCGTGGGCTCGGTGCCGGTCGCGTTCCACGGAATGGTCAGCGGGGCATTGTTGTCGCCGACCGCCTGCAGCACGCGCTGCTGGCTCGTGTTCAACTTGCCTTCGGCGAGCGCCTGGGTGGTCGAGGGCGTGGCCGACGAGGATTGGGTGAGGAGTGCGGTTAGCGCGCCGCCAGAGTTGGTGGAACTGCCGCCGAGGATGTTCACCGCGCTTGCCGAACTCGTGGCCGTGCCGAGCCAGTTGGCCAAAACACCGGTCGACGAGGAGACGCCGAAGGAAGACGGAATAGACATCGCACTAACCCCTAGGTGTTTCCCCGGGAGGGACAGGCGCGTCCGAAGCGCCCTTCGCAAAGTCGACTGGGTTCAACCAATCCGGAGTCGACGGGCCGGAGCCGTTACAGGCAGGCGCATTTGCACCGTGCTGCCATAGAAGCATCAAATCGTTAACGAGTCGAGTACAAAGCCGGAAAACGCATGCTAACGCTGGCATCGGCCGCGATCCGGCGTTAATGCTGCGGTCGGTAACTGGATGGCCGGCGGTTTCATTCGTCCGGCGCGAGGCTTCAAGGGGAGAGGGCGTTTCATGAGCGCGACGGGTCCGACATCGGGCAATGGGCAGGCAAGCGGCGCCGCGCCTTCCTTGCCGCTGTTCTTCAAAGACGTGACCGTGCTCGATGCGGGCCTCCATGGCGCGCTCAAGCTCGACCGTGCGAGCGGCTACGGCTTCGCCCGGATCGCCAATGCGCTGCCGCTGGGTCTGAGCGAGGTCGCCATTGCCGCGCAATATTACCCGATCGTGCTGACCAGCGGGCCCAACCCGATGCCGGTCGCGATCCTGGGTTATCAGGCGGGGGAGAACCTGTTCATCGATACCGAGGGCGCCTGGCTCGACGACAGCTACATCCCGGCCTATGTCCGGGCCTTTCCCTTCATCCTGATCGAGCCGCCGGGTGCCGGTTCGATTTATCTCGGCATCGAGACGACGGCGCCGATCCTGGGCGACCAGGGCGAGCCGCTGTTCACGGACGGCAAGCCGACCGCCGTCGTGGACACGGCCATGAGCTTCGCGCTCGCCTATCGCGACGACCTGAAGCGGGCGACCGAGTTCGGCAAGGCGCTGAACGATGCGGGCCTGCTGGTGGCGAACGAGGCGCGCCTGACGTTCAAGAGCGGCGGCACGGCGCGGCTCGACGGCTTCAACGTCGTCGACGGCGCCAAGCTCGACGCGCTGGCGGACGAGACGTTCCTCGGCTGGCGCAAGCAGGGCCTGCTCAACCCGCTTTACGCCATCCTGCAGTCGTCGACGCGCTGGGGGCAGGTCATCAATCTTGCCAACGGCCGTCGGGTCGATGGCGTCACGGCGTAGGTTTCTTGCGGGAGGCCCTGGGACGGGCGGGCGTACGCGCTTCCCGTCCCGGACGCGCAAATGACTAACGAGTGGCAAACGCGCCCGCCTGCCGGGCGCGTTTCTGCCATGTAGCACCGGCATTTGTTGATCGGCCCGTGCAGGCGCAATTTTTACTTCGCAATCTCAGGTGACGGCGAAGCATGTCCGACCGCGTCTCGAAGCCCATTCTGGTGGCCCTGATCATCGCCTGCGCGATGTTCATGGAGAATTTGGACGGAACGGTCATCACGACCGCACTGCCGGAGATGGCCAAGTCGTTCGGCACCAACCCGATCCGCCTGTCGCTCGGCATCACGTCCTACATGCTGAGCCTGGCCGTCTTCATTCCGATCAGCGGCTGGATCGCCGACCGCTACGGCGCCCGAACCATCTTCAGTGCGGCGATCGGCGTGTTCACGCTGGGTTCGATCCTGTGCGGCCTCAGCCAGAACGTGCCGGAGTTCGTCGGCGCCCGTGTCCTGCAGGGCATCGGCGGCGCCATGATGGTGCCGGTCGGCCGCCTCGTGCTGTTGCGCAGCTGCGAGAAGTCCGAACTGGTTCGCGCCATGTCCTACCTGATGGTGCCGGCCATGATCGGCCCGGTCGTAGGCCCCCCGCTCGGCGGCTTCATCACGACCTTTGCTTCCTGGCACTGGATCTTCTTCCTGAACGTACCGGTCGGCATCCTCGGCATCTTCCTGGTTCAGCGCTTCATCGAGAATTACCGCGAGCCGGTGCAGGCGCCGCTCGACTGGCGCGGCTTCGTGCTGACCGGGCTGTCGCTCGCCTGCCTGATGTATGGTCTGGAACTGATCGGCCGCCCGGACGCGAGCGGCTATGAGTCTCTGGGCTTCCTCGGCGCCGGCCTCGCGATCGGCCTGCCGGCGGTGCGCCACGCGCTGCACCATCCGAAGCCGCTGGTCGACCTCGGCCTGCTGCGCATCCCGACCTTTGCCGCCACCGTGCTGGGCGGCTCGCTGTTCCGTATCGGCGTCGGCGCCATCCCGTTCCTCGTGCCGCTGATGCTGCAGGTCGCCTTCGGCATGAGCGCGTTCAGTTCCGGTCTGCTGACCTTCGCGGCCGCCGCCGGCTCGATGACCATGAAGATGTCGGGCGGTCCGATCCTGAAGCGCTTCGGCTTCCGTACCGTCCTGCTGGTCAATGGCGCCATCAGCGCGCTGTTCATGATGGTCTGCGCCCTCTTCACCCCGGCAACCCCGGCCGTCAGCATCTTCGTGCTGCTGCTGGCCGGCGGCTTCTTCCGCTCGCTCGAATTCACCAGCCTGAACACGCTCGCCTTCGCCGATGTGGCGAAGCCCAAGATGAGCGCCGCCACCAGCCTGTCCAGCATGGTGCAGCAGGTATCGCTCGGTACCGGCGTGGCGCTGGGCGCGGTTCTCCTGCATGTGCGCCTCGCCTGGCGCGCGGCACCCCACGGGCCGCTCGAGACCGGCGATTTCCAGTTCGCCTTCGTCGTGATCGGCCTGATCTCGCTCGTCGCCGTCACGCTGTTCCTGCGCCTGGCACCCGATGCTGGTTGGGAAGTCAGCGGCCATCGCCCGCGCGGCCGGACCCCCGCTCCCGTGCCGGCCGCGGGCGACGACTAGGCTAGTCCAAGAACTCCCAGGTATCGGCGCCGTCGAACCGGCGCACCCGGATGCCCTCGAGGTCGGCCGGCTCGAACAGCCGGGCATTGACCGCGACCCGCTCCGAATATTCCGGTCCGATGCCTTCCCAATGGGTCGTACAGCCACAGACCCGGCAGTGATGCGTCGCCAGCGTCCTGTCGCCTTGGGCATAGGCCACCGTTGCGTCCGGCGCCTTGTGGATCGTGATCTGGCCGCGGGTGTAGTAAGCCCAGCGCGTGGCAAGGCGCCGGCACATCGAGCAGTTGCACTCGGTCAGCCGCTCCGGCGCTTCGGGGATCTCGATGCGGACCGCGCCGCAATGACAGGAAGCTTCGATCATGGAAGGCCTCGTCTCGATTTCGATGGGTGCCCATGATAGGGGCCGGCGGCCCGATCTTCTACGCTCCATCCAGGCTGGCCAGGCGCCTTTCCAGCCATAGCCGTTCGGCGGGCGCGGGGTCGAACGCCAGCACGGAGCGATAGGCCGCCCGCGCTTCGTCGATCCGCCCGGTCCGGCGCAGCAGGTCGGCCCGGGTCGCATGGTAGGGCGGAAAGCCTGCGAATTTTTCCGGATCGAGCATCGCCAGCTGGCGGAGCGCCGCTTCGGGACCCGCGATCTCGGCCAGCGCCACGGCCCGGTTGAGCCGGATGACGGGATCGTCGCCGAGGGTCAGCAGCGCATCGTCGTAGAGCGCCAGGATCCCCGCCCAGGGGGCCGGCTGGTCCAGGCTCCGGCGCGCGCACCAGGTGCCATGAAGTGCCGCCTGCCAGCACCGGCGCCCATCGCTGTCGAGGGCAGCAGCGCGACGGAGATAGCCGTTCGCGGCCTCGATCAGCGGACGGCGCCACAGGCGCGGGTCCTGCTCGGACAGCGGCACCATCGCGCCGGTCTCGTCGACCCGCGCCGGTCGCCGCGCCTCGGCATAGCGCACGAGCGCCGCCAGGGCCAATGCCTCCGGTTCTTGCGGCAGCAACTCGGTCAGCACCCAGGTCAGGTCCAGCATTTCCTGGGCATAACCGGCATGGCGACCGGCCCCGGCGGCATCCTCGTGGGCCTTGGCATAGGCGATTTCCAGCGTCTGGAGCACGGCATCCAACCGCTCGGCCCAGGCTTCCGGGCGCGGGATCTCGAAAGGAACGCCGGCCTCGGCGATCTTGCGCTTGGCGCGGACCAGGCGCTGTGACAGCGTCGGCTCGGCGACCAGAAAGGCGCGGGCGATTTCGGCCACGGTCAGACCGCAGACCAGCCGCAGCGTCAGCGCCGCGCGCGCCTCGGGCGCGACGGCGGGATGGCAGCAAACGAAGATCAGCCGCAGGCGCTCGTCCGGGATCAGGTTGGCATCGTCGAGCATCAGATCTTCCGCGGTGGGCTCGGGCGGTGGCGGCTCGGGCGGCAGGCGCTCGCGCACGCGGCGGCGGCGCAGCGCGTCGAGGGCGGCGCGGTCGGCGGTTCGATAGAGCCAGGCCGCCGGATCGCGCGGGCAGCCATCGCGCGGCCAGGTTTCGGCCGCGCGGCTACAGGCCTCGGCAAAGCCATCCTCGGCCAGATCGAGATCGCGATAGCGGGCGGCGAGGGCGGCCGTGATGCGCGCCCCCGCCGCCCTGACCGCGCCGTCGAGCGCGGCGCCGCTCACCGAGGCATGGGCGGGATCAGTGGCCGGATCTCGACCGCACCATTCGCGGCGAGCGGGACCCGCTTCGCGATCGCGAGGGCCGCATCCAGATCGGGCGCTTCGATCAGGTAGAAGCCGCCGAGCTGTTCCTTGGTCTCGGCGAACGGTCCATCATAGACCGTGGTCTGGCCTTTTTCGGTGCGCACCGTGGTGGCGACGGCCGTGGCCTTCAGGCCCGAACCGCCCAACCGGGTGTCGCCCAGTTCATCGACCAGGGCCATGTGTCGCGCCCGGATCGGCTGCATGGCGGGGCCGTTCTTGTCGGGGCCATAGACCGACTCATCCTCGTAGATCAGCAGGACATATTGCATCGGCTCGTTCCCTCTCTCGCGTTCGAAGGTCGCGATGTGCGACCCACCGAGGCAAAGACGCGCGAGCTTGACCGGAATCGACGGCCGCCGGAATTATTTCGTTCTTTCTCGTCGCCTCAGTCCGGTTCGCCCCAGGCCTCGCAGCCTTTCAGGAACAGGCGGGTGGTGCGGCGGACCCATTCCGCCTGCTCGGCCGGCGACATCGGGGTGCCGAGGCCAAGCGCCCGGCGCTGCGGCCAGGAAATGACCATCTGAAGGAATTGCCCAGCGGCGAAGGCGGCGTCTTCGCCGGTCGGCGGCAGGCCCTCGACGCGGGTCTCCAGCAGGCTGGTGATCAAGGCCACCGCCTCGGCGCGGCCCCGGCCCGGGCCGAGCGCAGTCGCCAGTTCCGGAAAACGTTCGGATTCCGCGATGATCAGACGGTTGAGCGCCAGCGCGCGCGGCGACAGCGCCGCCTGCAGCATGAGGCCGGCCAGCCGCTCCAGGATCTCGGCAGCCGTCTTGCCGGCCAGCAGGGGAACGTTCGGCGGTGGGCGGATCTGCTCGACGATCCGCGCCACGACGGCGGCGAACAGTGCCGGCTTGCCGTCGTAGCGATGGTAGAAAGTCCGCTTGGACATGCCTGCGGCCTGAGCGATCGCCTCGATGCTGGTGCCGCCATAGCCGTCGCGCAGGAAGAAATCCGTCGCGATCTCGAGGATCTTCTCACCGAGCTGTGCCGCCGCTTCGCGCGACGGCCGGCCGCCGCGCCCCGGGGCGCGGCGTTCGTCGTCAGCCACCGTCACCGGGCGTAGTAGCCGGGCGGTGCGTAGTAGCCCGGCGGCGCGTAGTAGGCCTGCGGAGGCGGGGCATAATAGACGCGCGGCGGCGGGGCATAATAGGCCTGGGGCTGCGGCGCGTAATAGACCGGCGGCGGGGCGGCATAGACGGGAGCGGCGGCGATGGCGCGGAACGGCGCGGTCGCGATGATCGCGGCGGTGCCGACGACGGCGGCCGCGGCGGCCCCCAGGCCGAACAGCAAGCCACCACCCCGGAAATGCTCATGGGCGGAGGCCGGCGAAATCGGCGCCACGGCCAGGGCGGCAGCGGCGAGAATGCTGAACGAAGCGGTCTTGAGGTGCATGGGGCGAACTCCCGAGGAAGCCGCTGGCGAAAGCCCGACGGTACCTGGAGTAAATATAGGCGCTTTTCTAACGAAACGCAACGGTACCGTTTTGTTTTTTTGTGGTCACGCGCTGGACCCATCGGGTGAGCGCCGACGTTCATGGAAAGCATGGCTCCAAAGCTGCGGGTGTATTTTTATATCATTTCGATCTGTAACGGATTGTTTCGATAATTTTCGACATCGAAGATAATGCCGATCTCGGATCGGCAATAAATGCCGACGGATCGTTATTTTTCTATGACGAGAATACTGGAGTCCAAGGCTTCTGTGTTATTGTCGACGGCATACGGTTTGCTTGGAGTTTTATGGCGAACATTCGGATGGTATTCGGGTGTTGCCCAGCGGCGAGTTCCGGCCGGCAGGACCTCGATCGAGGCTCCCGGGGGAGTTCGCGAACCAGGAGCATGGAATATGTCGATCAGTTCCATCGGAACCAGTACCGGCGCACCGGTCACGGCGCCGCAGCCAACGGAACCGGGAAAAGCGAAGAGTGCCAAGGCCGCGGACGGTGGCCAAAGCAGCAGCGCGTCTTCCAGCAGTTCGGCCTCGTCGACCACGGTCACCAATACCGCGACCCAGACCAATGTGGACGGGTCGACTACGACGATCACGACCTATGCCGACGGAACGACCACGAGCAGCACCACGGCGCCGCAGCCGCCCAAGAGCGGTCCCGGCGGCGTCGGCGGGCTGCTCGACGCTCGCAATGCCGGGCAGGGCGCCACGTTGTTGGCTGCCCAGGCGCAGAACAACCAGCCAACCGCGACCTCGTAGGCGGCTGCCGCCTCCATCGGTTCCGGTGAGCGGGAACCCCAAACCCCCTACCGTGGCCTGCGGTAGGGGGTTTCCGTCACGCCTGGGGTGCAGACGAGTGTCGGGAGTGCCTAGGCACAGCCACCGATTGCGCATACACTAGGTACTCTCCAACGCATCTTGATCGTGGAACGGGGCGAACTTTCGTGCCGGCTGGCCGTTGCGAACGACATCGTCGTCGTCCGGGCCGCAGCCGCTTGTCCGATCCCTTTCGGCTGGAGGCTTCGATGCAGCGCTCGATCCGGTACGCCATCCTCGTCGCCACGATGCTTGCCGCGTCGGGCGGTGCGGGGCGGGCTCAGGGCCAGACCATTTCTCCCTATGTCATCCAGAAGATCAGCTTGCCCGGCTCCGCGCTGAACTACGGTGAGGGCATCAACAACAGCGGGGTCGCGGTCGGCGGCGTCGATGCGGGCGGCGCCCTCAGCACGATATTCCTGAGCGCGGCGATCTTCGCCAATGGTCAGGTGAGCGGTCCCGGCATCCTCGTCGGCTATACCGGCAGCTACGACTACGCCATCAACGACATGGGCCAGTCGGTCGGGTGGGCGATCAAGCTGCTCGGCCTCTATCCGGGCCCGACCCAGGTCCATGCCGTGCTGTTCGTGCATGATTCGGCCCAGGACCTGGGCGTTCTCGTTCGCACCGGCAACAGCACCGCCTACGCCATCAACCATTGGGGCGTCGCGGTCGGTTCCGCCGACACGGTCGACTCGAGCCATGCGACGCAATTCACCTTCGCCACCCATTCGGTGAAGGACCTGGGCATCCTGCCCGGCGACCGGTCGAGCGTCGCCTACGGCATCAATGCCTACGGCCTGATCGTGGGCTCGTCTATCGACACGAACGGCATCGAACGCGCCGTCAGTTTCGCGCCGGGACCGGTCGCGCAGCTGGGCGCGCTGCCCGGCGACTTCTATAGCGAGGCCCGCGGCGTCAACGACCAGGGGCAGGCCGTGGGATATTCATCCTCGCTCCGCGGTCCGAACCATGCCGTCATGTTCTCCGGCGGCACGGTCACCGACCTCGGTGTCTATCCCGGCGGCAAGCAAAGCTTCGCTGCCGCCATCAATAATTTCGGCCAGGCCGTCGGGTCCGGCGATATCGACGGTGGATTCTACCACGCCCTGCTGTTTCAGAACGGTCAGGTCCTCGACCTGGGCATCCTGCCGGGCGGCCAGGGCAGTTCGGCCTCCGGCATCAACGACCAGGGCGACATCGTCGGCACGGCGGACGACGGGCAGGGTGTCTGGGCGGTGAAATGGACGCTGGCTCATCACTCCATCGGGCCGGTCCGGACCTTGGCGGCGCAGTGAATGCGTCAGGCGAGCCAGCTCTGCAGCTCTGCCGTCACGTAGTCGGCCGCGAATGACCTGTCCCGTGCCGCCGCGATGATCGCCTCCAGGTATCCCGGCTTGGGTGGCCCAGGGTCGACGTCGCTCGCGACATAGACGAGCGTCGCCAGGCCGTCGACCGGCATCTCGTGCTTGGCATAGAGGCCGCGCGCGACGCCCTCGTAGCGGTCGAGCGCCGCCTCGCAGTCGGGTGTCAGCGTCCAGACCACACCCAGCACATGGGCGGCCGGATCCGGCACGATGGTGGCGAAGCCGCGCGTCATGATGCGAAAGCGCCAGCCCTCCAGCCGGGCGAGGCCTACGGCACATGCGGCCGGGCAGCGATGGGCCATCTGGCGCGTGACGATGTTCGAGCCATAGGCGAAATAGCGGCGGGGCGGGGTCATGATCGGGCGGCGGGGCTCCGGTTGGCGGCAGGTCGGTGCGACACGGCGACACAAGTAAGGGTTCGGTCATCGGTTGCCAATACCCGCGGCTTGACAGGCCACGGCGCCCGTTCGATATGCTCGGATCACGGGAACGGGGCGAGGGATCCATGGGCAAGCTTGAAGCGGTCAAGGCGGCACCATCGCGCGGCGCGGAGTGGATGGGCACGATCAAGATGGTGATCGTGACGCTCGCCTTCGTGCTCGGCATCCGCACCGTCGCCGCCGAGCCGTTCGTCGTCCCGTCGCCGTCGATGGTGCCGACCCTGCTGATCGGCGACGAGCTGCTGGCCGCGAAATACCCCTACGGTATCGGTAAATATTCTTCGCCGATCGGCCTGATGCCCGACTTCGCAGGGCGTTTCGCCGGCCACCTGCCCGACCGCGGCGACGTCATCGTGTTCCGCCTGCCGCGCGATCCGTCGGAGACCTACGTGAAGCGTCTGATCGGCCTGCCCGGCGACCGGATCCAGATGAAGGGCGGTCGCCTTCTGGTCAACGGCGAGGTTCTGCCGCGCCGGGTGGCCGGGATCTACCAGACCGTGCTCGACGGAACGCCGCAGCGCTTCGCCCGCTATGTCGAGACCCTGCCGGGCGGGCGCGAGCATCCGATCCTGAAGCGCGGCGTGGGCTCCCCGCTCGACGAGACGCCCGAATTCACCGTACCGGCCCGCCACTATTTCATGATGGGCGACAACCGGGATATGTCGCTCGACAGCCGGGTCCCGGCCGCGGAGGGCGGGGTGGGCTTCGTGCCCGAGGAGAATCTGGTCGGCCGCGCCGATCGCGTGCTCTATTCCCGCGATCCGGAAGTGGCGGCCTGGGATCTGGCCGACTGGCGCGGAATCTTCCGAGCCGACCGCTTCCTCGGCCGGATCGACTAAAGAGGCTCCGGCAGAACCCCTTGCCGACCTCCGGTCTATTGCAATCGCAAGTTTTGACCGGATGCCAATCCGGTTGAATTCCCGTGCAGGTCGAACGATGATGGTGCCGTCGTCGCCGACTGGGAGCGGGTAGCCTATGCAAGACGAGAACCTTTCCGACGGCCTCGTGGCCCGCGGGCCTGGCCGTTGGGGACAATTGGCGCTCGGTATCGTCGGCATGATGATGATCGCGAACCTCCAGTACGGCTGGACCCTGTTCGTCGTACCGATCGACCAGGCGCATCATTGGGGCATCGCCCAGATCCAGGTGGCTTTCACACTGTTCGTGCTGGGCGAGACGTGGCTGCTGCCGTTCCAGGGCTATCTGGTCGACCGGATCGGACCGCGTCCGACCGTGGCCGCCGGCGGCGTGCTGGTTGCCGCCGCCTGGATGGCGAATTCCGCCGCCGACAGCCTGGCGCTGCTCTATGTCGCGGCCGTCGTCGGCGGCACCGGCGCGGGCATGATCTACGGTGCCGCGGTCGGCAATGCCTTGAAATGGTTTCCCGACCGGCGTGGGCTCGCCGCCGGCCTGACCGCGGCCGGCTTCGGTGCCGGGTCGGCGGCGACCATCGTCCCGATTGCCCATTGGATCCAGCAATACGGCTATCAGTCGGCATTCTTCTGGTGGGGACTGGGACAGGGCGTCGTCGTGATCGTGGTGTCCGGGTTCCTGCGCGCGGCCCCTCCGGGGCCGGGGACGGAAGCGATCGGTCTGCCGATCGGCGCCCGGCCGCAGCGCCATGGCAAGCCGGCCGGCGACAAGACTCCGGGGCAGGTTCTGGCGGCGCCGATCTTCTGGCTGATGTACCTGATGTTCGTCCTGGTATGCGCCGGCGGCTTGATGGCGACGGCGCAACTGTCGGTCATCGCGCGCGATTTCGGCGTTGCGGACCAGCCGGTGATGCTGCTCGGCCTGACCCTGCCGGCCTTAACCTTCGCCCTTTCCCTCGATCGGATCATGAACGGGATCACGCGACCGTTCTTCGGCTGGGTCTCCGATCGGATCGGGCGCGAGCCCACCATGTTCGTCGCCTTCCTGCTCGAGGGCCTGGGCATCCTGGCGCTGCGCTCCTGGGGCGACGATCCGGTGCGTTTCGTGCTCCTGTCGGGGCTCGTGTTCTTCGCCTGGGGCGAGATCTACAGCCTGTTTCCGGCGCTCAGCGGCGATATCTTCGGCCGGCGCTTCGCCACGGCCAACTATGGGCTGCTCTATACCGCCAAAGGCACGGCTGCGCTGCTGGTGCCGCTGGCGAGCGTGCTGAAGCAATCGACCGGGGACTGGAACGGCGTGTTCCTCGTCTCGGCGCTGTGCAACCTGCTCGCGGCCTTCCTCGCCATTCTGGTGCTGCGGCCGATGCGGCGCCGGCGCCTCACCGTCGAGCGACGGCTGGCGCTCGGCGGACCTGGTCTCGGCACACCGGAAACCGATCGGGCCTGAGGGGCGGTCTGCGGATTACCCGGGGCGGGTGCGACCATCGCGCGGGCAGATGATGCTTGCGCGCGCCGCCCGGCCGTGCGGATCATATTGCGCCGCACGCCCCGCCATCCGATGGAGTTTCCGATGAGTGCCAGCTGGTTCGATCGTCTGCTGTCCTCGATCGCCGATCGTGGCCGGGCCTGGGTCAAGATCCCGACCGGCGTGCCGCCGCTCGAGCAGGCCGTGCAACTGAGCCGCAGCCTGATCTCGGAGCGCGGCGAGGCATCGGGTGCCGCCCTCGCCCGGGCCCTGCTGGAAAGCCTGGGAACCCTTGGCGAAACCGATCGGCTCGCCTACTACCGGCTCGTCGCCGCGGATTTCGCGCCGGACCCGGAGCCGCTGAAACGGGCTGCCGAGGCTTATCTGGCGGCACCCTCGCCGGCGACCGCGATGGTGCTGGGCGAGGTCGCGGAGCCGCCGCGTCAGGAATTGCTGCGCCGCATCAACATGGCGCCGGGCGGCACCGGCACCCTGGTTCACATGCGCGAGAACCTGCTGCCGTTGCTGCGCGAGCATCCGGACCTGGCACCACTCGACGGCGATCTGCGCCACCTGCTCGGATCCTGGTTCAACCGCGGCTTCCTCGAACTGCGGCGCATCGACTGGCACCAGACGCCGGCGGCGATCCTGGAAAAGCTGATCCGCTATGAAGCGGTGCACGAAATCAAGGGCTGGCCCGACCTGCGCCGTCGCCTGGCGCCCGATCGGCGCTGCTTCGCATTCTTCCATCCGGCGCTCGCCGACGAGCCGCTGATCTTCGTCGAGGTGGCGCTGGTCAACGGCCTGTCGCAGGCGGTGCAGCCGCTGCTCGAACAGGGCGAGGTCGATGCCTCCAAAGCGCCCGACACGGCGATCTTCTATTCGATCTCAAACTGCCAGAAGGGCCTGCGCGGCATCTCGTTCGGCAATTTCCTGATCAAGCAGGTCGTCGAGGAACTGAAGGCGGAGACGCCAAGCCTGGTGCAGTTCGCGACCTTGTCGCCGGTCCCGGGGTTCCGGCGTTGGCTCGACGCGAAGTTCAGCGGCGGCGCGAAGCATCTGCTGACGGCGGAAGAGCGCGTGCCGATCGCTGCGCTGGCCGACATCAAGGGCGCCAAGGGCGCGTTCCGCCGGCTGCTCGATGCGCCGGGCTGGCACGAGGATGCCGCGACGGAAGCGGCGCTGCGTGCACCGCTGCTGCGGCTGGCGGCCGAGTACCTGACCTCGAGCAACGAGGGCAAGGGGCCGACCGATCCCGTCGCGCGCTTCCATCTGGGCAACGGCGCGCGGCTGGAGCGCGTCAACTGGCTGGCCAACATTGCGCCGCGCGGCTTCAAGGAAAGCTATGGCGTGATGGTCAACTACCTCTATGACCTGGACCGGATCGAGGCCAACCACGAAGCCTTCGTGCGCCACGGCACGGTCGCCCATTCCGACGCGGTCGAAGCCCTCGTGGCCCAGGGCGTCCGACGCAACGGCGTGACGAGCCTGCTGGGCTTTTCCGGTCGACGGAACGCGTCGTAGGGCGTGTTGCCGCTGAGGAAACCGGAAACCATGTCACGCCAGATCTTCGACACGGTCGACCTGCATACCGCCGGCGAACCGGTGCGCATCGTCACCGGTGGCTATCCGGAGCTCGCGGGGCGGACGATCCTCGACAAGCGGCGCGATGCGCGGGACCGGTTCGACCGGATCCGCACCGCGCTGATGCTGGAGCCGCGCGGCCATGCCGGCATGTATGGCGTGATCCCGATGGCCCCCTGCCATCCGGATGCCGACCTGTCGGTGCTGTTCACCCATAACGAGGGCTACAGCACCATGTGCGGTCACGCGACCATCGCGATCGGCCGCTGGGCGGTCGATTCCGGCCGGGTCGCCGCCGACAACGGCAGCGCACGCTTCCGGCTGGAAACGCCCTGCGGCATCGTGCGGGTCTCGGTCGAGCCCGCGGAGGGCGACGCGCCGCTGGTGACGTTCGAAAGCGTGCGCGCCTTCGCGAGCCACCTGGACCTGGCGGTCGAGGTGCCAGGCCATGGACGCGTCACGCTCGATATCGCGTTCGGTGGCGCCTATTACGCAATCCTGCCGTCCTCGCGCCTGGGCCTGCCGCTCGCGACCACGCCGGTCGATACCCTTGTCGCCGCCGGGGTCGCCATCACCGACGCGGTCAGGGCGGCCGTCGAGATCACCCATCCGGACGAGCCGGACCTGGGGTTCCTCTACGGCACCATCCTGACGGACGATGCCGCGATGGATGCGCAGAGCGACAATCTCTGCATCTTCGCCGAAGGCCAGATCGACCGATCGCCGACCGGCAGCGGCGTCACCGCGCGCATGGCGCTCGACTATGCAAAGGGATCGATCGGACCCGGCCGGGCGCGTGCGTTCCGCGGCATTTCGGGTCAGGCGTTCCGGGGTGAGTTGGGGGAGGCCGACGGCAGCGGGCTCGATGCGTCGGTGACTGTGCGCGTGTCGGGCCGGGCACATTATGCCGGCGAAGCCCGTTTCATCGTCGAGGCGGCGGACCCGCTGGGTTTCGGCTTCACCCTGCCGCGCCGCTTCGCCGATCTCGGGCAGTCCCGCTAAAAGCCGCGGTGGGCGGTTTCCAGCATGCCGTGGACGCTCTGGGTCATGATGCCGAGAAAGGCCGCGAGCCCCAGGTAGAACACGCCATATTCCAGCTTGAGCCGAACCGGCACGCCATAATAGGCGAGGTTCTCCGGCGCGTTCGGGTCGTAGCGCCAGGCCTTCATGACCGACGGGAACGACAGGATCGCGATCATGATCAGGAGCGGACTCGGCCGATAGACGGCGAGCGCCACCATCATCGGCGCGCCCAGCAGCCAGACCCGCGGCGTCAGGATCGCGGTCATCCGCCCGCCATCGAGCGGCGAGATCGGCAGCAGGTTGAAGAAATTGAGGAAGAAGCCCGAATAGGCGATCGCGAGCAGCAGGCTGCTGCCGGCGTCGCGTGCCCAGAAATAGACGGCGGTCGCGGCCAGCGTGCCGACGAACGGGCCGGCGGCCGCCACATAGGCCTCGGTCTCGACGTTCATCGGCTGTTCTTTGAGCTGGATCCAGGCGCCGACGAACGGGATGAAGGTCGGCGCGCCGACTGCGAGGCCGCGCTGGCGGGCCGCCAGATAGTGGCCCATCTCATGGGCGAACAGCAGTCCGATGAAGCCCGCGGCATAGCGCCAGCCGTAGATCGAACCATAGATGAGCAACGACAGCAGCATGGTGCCGCCGGTCGCCGCGACCTTGCCCAGCTTCAGAAAGCCGAACAGCACGAACAGCAGCTTGACCATCGGCGCTAGTCGCCCGCCCGGGGCGAGCGCTTGAAGAAGCGCTTGATGCCGGCTCCGACGCCGGCGATCGCGAGCAGGCCGACCTTCCAGATTTTCACCAGGAAGATGCCCAGGCCGGCCAGCAGCCCGATCTTCTTGACCGCGACGACGCCGATGAGCGCCGCCAGCCCATAGCCGGCGACCTTGTCGGTCGAACCCACGAAATCCTCGTAACGCTTGCCAGGCAGGTAGTCGAGCGAACCCAGCAGTGCGCGCACGATCGGCTTGTCCGCTTCGACGTCGGTCGAATCGGTCAGCAGGTTGAGGCTGAAATAGCCGTTCCGACCCAGTGCGTAGGTATTGTAGTTGACGCTGTGGGGCTGATCGCTGGGCGCCCCGCGAACCTGCCCCGACAGCGACCAGACCAGCCGATGCGTGGCCGCATCATAGCCCGGCGGCTCGACCCAACCGATGATGTCCATCTCCGGGAAGCCGCGCGCCGCACGCTCGCGATTGGCCTTCGCCGTTCCTTCGCGCAGGCTCTTCAACAGGTCGTCGGCGTTCCATTCCTTCGCGTCGCCATCCTCGATATAGCCGTCGTTGACGAACCGGATCACGATCCACCAATGGCCGGCGTCGCTCATGCCGACGATCATACCGACCAGCGATTCGTTGGACATGTTGCCGGCAGCGCGCAATATCTGAGCAGCCTGCGCCTGCGGTATGAATGCCTCGCCGCCCGGCAGTTGCAAAACCGCCTGATCGCGCAATGTGATCGGGGCAGGGCCACGCACAGCGGTTTTCTCTGCCTCTTGCCATGCCGCGTCGACCTCTGCCTGGTGATCTGGTGCATCGGCGGCGCGGGCCCGATGGGGCGTGGCGACCAGCAGGGACAGGACGGCAAAGAGGCCGGCCGAGAGCCGGAAGGTCCGAACAGAATGGGCGAGCACGATGATCCTCGGCAGCGGGCACGGGTGACGGCCCGATGCCGTCCGTCGGACCGGGCCAGCTTCATCTATGGCGACAAAGATGCCAATTCTCAATCGAAGATTGTTGCGGCGGCGGCCGGCCTAATGCCGTTCGGCGGCCACCCTGATCAGGCCGGCGGGGCGAGGAGAGTGAAGCCCTGGTGGCTGAAGAACGGGGCGGCGGCAGGGCTTTCCAGATAGGCGAGGAAGGCCTTGGCGCCGGCGTTGGTGCTGGCCTTGACCACGGCGGCCGGATAGATGATCGGCGGATAGGAGCTTGCCGGGAAGTCTGCGGCAACCCGAACGCCCGTGTCGGCCGCTGCATCGGTCGCATACACGATGCCGAGCGGCGCCTCGGACCGGCTGACCAGCGCCAGGGCCGCGCGCACGCTCTCGGCACGGGCCAGATGAGGCTCGATGCCGGCCCAGAGCCCAAGCTTTTCCAGCGCCGCCTGACCGTACTTGCCGGCCGGCACCGACTGCGGGTCGCCAATCGCAAGCCGCCCGCCCTTGAGCGCGCTCAGCAGGTCGGCATTGGGGGCGAGCGTGATTGCGATCGGATTGTCCTTGGCGGTCACCAGCACCAGCCGGTTGCCCAGCAGGTTGGTCCGGCTCTCGGGCCGGATCAGGTCGTGCTTGGCGACCTCGTCCATCCAGTCGAGGTCGGCCGAGATGAACAGGTCGGCAGGCGCGCCATTCTCGATCTGCTTCGCCAACGGACCGCTGGCAGCATAGGACGCCTCGACCTTGACGCCGCTGCGCTTGCCATAGTCGGCGATGGCGTCGTCGAGCGCGTTCTTCAGGCTGGCCGCCGCGAACACCAGTAGGTCGGCCGCCGCCGCCGGACGCCCGGCCAAGCCGGCGAAAAGGGCGACCGCGAACAAGCCGAAACGGAAAGAGCGACGCATGGGACCTCCGGACGATCGATATGTTCGTCAGGATATATCGCCCGAGGCACGAAGGCCAAGGCCGACGATGGAAGCTGCAATTTTCTATTATATTCCAGATGGACAGCCATTTTTCATCGTCATGGCCGGGCTAAAACAACTAGGCGGCGCGTACGGGAGCATGCCCGAGTTCGGCGCCTACTTGAAATCCTTCAGCTTCAGTTTGGTCCGATGGTCCGGCGGGGCAGTACCGAAGCTGGCGGCGCCTTTGAAATAGTCCTTCTGCCATTTCGCGGCCTGGGCGGCGGAGCCGGGCACCTGCAGGTCCTTGTTGAAGGCCGCGCGCTCGGCCGACCATTTGGTATAGGCGTCCTGGACCTCAGGATCCTCGGCCATGATCCGGATCTCGGGCTCGACCTGTTCGATCAGGCCGCGCTGCATCGGGAAAATCGTGCAGAACGGCTCGCCCTCGGCGAACGTGACGGGATGGTGGGGCCGAGTGAATTTCCAGTTCATGGTGAAGGTGAAGGGCGACCAGTCGGTCTCGACCACGGCGCTCATGGGCTGGACACCATCCTTGAACTCGTTGACCGGTCCGCCGACCCACAGGTCGAAGCCGGGTTCGGTGCGGAACAGGCCGGTCACGTGAAAGGTCAGGATGCCCTGGCCGAAATGGCTGAGCGCCGGCAGGGGTGTCCCGGGGATCGTCGGCGTGAGGATGATGGCGTCGATATTGGCGCCGCCGTTCCACAGCGCCACGAAGCCGGTCGGGTTCAGCACCTGCCAGCCGTAGGCGTTGGCGATGTTGAGCGGCAGGCAGCGATAGGCGAACCCCTCCGGTGTCGCGGTCATCCAGTCGCGTTCGACCGGGGCGGTGCGGATGAGCGGCGGGGCGCCGGAGGTCGGATAGCAGATCAGGCGCATGGGTCCGCTCACTGCGCCCTCGCCGCTTCGATCAGCGCGCGCGCGGTCGGTATCGGCGACGGATGGCGCAGCAGGTCGACCGCCTCGTCGGCCGGCACCGGGCGGCCGGTCAGGAAGCCCTGAACGACCGTGCATTTGAGCGTACGCAGCACGTTCAGCTGCTCGCGCGTTTCGACACCCTCGGCGACCACGTCCAAGCCCAGTTCGGCCGCGAGCGAGATGATGGCGGAGGCGACGGCGCGGCTCGCACGGTCCCAGTCCACGTCCTTGGTGAAGGCGCGGTCGATCTTCAGCGTCGAGATCGGCAGCCGGTTGAGATTGGCCAGGCTCGAATAGCCGGTGCCGAAATCGTCCATGGCGACCTTGATGCCCGCGTCGGTCAGGGTCTGCACGATGCGGCAGACCCGATCGAAATCGTCGATCATGGTGCTTTCGGTGATCTCGATCTCCATCAGGCCGTCCGGCAGGTCGTACTGCTTGTACGCGGCCAGATGTTCCTCGAGCAGGTCGCCCAGGAATTCCCGTGGCGAGACGTTGACCGCGATCGGCACCGGCACCAGGCCCGCGTCGATCCACTCCCGCTGTTGGCGGCCGACCGCTTCGAACACCCAGCGGGTCAAGGGTCCGATCAAGCCGGCTTCTTCGGCCAGATTGACGAAGGTGACGGGCGGCAGCATGCCGCGTTCAGGGTGCTGCCAGCGCACCAGCGCCTCGAAACCGACCAGGCGATAGTCCGGCAGCGAGACCTTCGGCTGGAAATGCAGCACCAGTTCGCCAGCGGGGATGGCGCGGCGCAGGTCGGTCTCCAGGTCGAACCGGTTCTTGGCATTGCCATGCAGGTCGCGGTCGAAGAAGGCGAAATGATTGCCGCCCAGCTGCTTGGCGGTCTGCAGGGCCGCCTCGGCGGCGCGCATCAATTCGCCCGGCTCATGGCCGTCGTCCGGAAAGATCGAGATGCCGATCGAGGCGGACAGTTCGTGCGGCACGTCGTTGAGCCGGAACGGCACCCGGCACAGGTCGAGCAGGCGGCCGGCGGTCCGATAGGCGTTCTCGGTGCTGACCCCCGCCTCGCCGATCATCACGAAGCGGTTGCCGGACAGATGGCCCGCGACCTCGTGGCCATGGCGGATCAGGCCGATGCGCCGGCCGACCTCGGCCAGCAGTGCGTCGCCGGCGCCGTGGCCCTGGGTCTCGTTGATGGTCTGGAACCGGTCGACGCCGAAGGTCAGTACCGGCAGCTTGCGGCCGTCGCCGCGCGCGCTGTCGACCGCCGCCTCGATCAGGCTTTCCATCAGCGCCCGATTGGGCAGGCCGGTCAGCTTGTCATGGGTGACCATGCGGGCGAGTTCGTGCTCGTGCCGCTTCGCGTCGGTGATATCCAGGCTGAGGCCGATGGTGCCGCGATACGTGCCGTCGGGATCGAACAGCGGCTGGCCATGCACCTGCATCCAGCGATATTCCCCGTCACGGCGCCGATTGCGGATCTCGGCGCGCAAGGGGGTATGGTCCTGATGGTGGGCGGCGATGCTGGCGTCGAGCGGAACCAGATCGTCGGGATGGATCGTCTCGCGCCAGCCGCCGTGCAGCATTTGCTCCAGGGTCCGACCGGTGAAGGCAAGCGTCGCCCGGTTGACGTGGATGCAGCCGTGATCGGCGTCGGTCACCCAAATCATCGCCGGAATGTTTTCCAGGAGATTCCATAGAAATTCGCGGTCCAACGCCGTCTCGGCCATCAGGCGGGCTTTCCGTTCGCTTGAAGAAGGCGGAGTCTATCTTCAATGCAGGGCGGAAATAAAGCCACCTCATCGAGGACAATGGTCAGGGGTGGCGCCCCAGGTAGCGGACGACGGCCGCGGGCCCGCGGTGCCTGGCACCTTCGGCCAGCAGCACGGTGCCTTCGAGCAGTTCGAGGGTCTCGAGCGCCCCGAAATCCTCGGCGAGCGCGTCGGCGTCATACAGCAGCGGTGCCGACCGGGGGCCGCCCGACGCCCGGTCGGCCTGGCCCTTCCGGAACGCCTCGACCAGAGCCAGGCCGCCGGGCTTGAGGCTGGCGGCCATGGCGCGATGGATATGTCGCCGGTCCGCAACCGGCACATGGACGAAGATCTCGACCGCCAGATCGAACTGGTCCCGCGGCCAGTCCCATCGAGTCAGGTCGGCGGTGACCGTCGTGATTCGGCACCCCTGGTGCCGTGCCAGTCGCAACGCCTTGTCGATGCCGACCGGCGAGATGTCGACCAGGGTGACGTCCAGCCCCTGGCGCGCGAGCCAGATCGCGTTCCGCCCCTCGCCGTCGCCGACCGCGAGTGCGCGCTGGCCCGGCACCAGGCGATGAAGCTGCGCGGCCAGATAGCCGTTGGGCTCCGTGCCGAACAGATAATCCTCGGCCCGGTAGCGCGCGTCCCACAGGGCCTGCTGGTCGCTCATGCCTTGAGGTCTGCGATGGTGAGGTCGACGTTCCCGTCGGGTGACAGGCGGCGCTCGCGGATCCGCCGTTCGGCCGCCTGCTCGAACCGGGCGCGTTCCAGATGGAAGGCCTCGACGCAGGCTTCCGGCGTCGGGCCGACCGGCAGCAGGGCCTGGAACAAGGTGCGCGGCACGCGCACGACGCCGCGATACTCCCCGATCTCGACCGAGAAGGTCACCGCACGCAGGGGCTCGTCCCATTCGGCATCGTCGGGAAAAGTGAAGATCGGCATGGCCATGAAAATGCCGCCGCGCCGGGGCCGATGTCCAGAGGCGCGTGGTCGGACGAGCGGGCCGGCTCGTCAGTGCAGGACCATCAGCGTCAGGAAGCCGACGAAGATCGCCGCCCCACCGACCAGGCCGATGACATCGAAGAATTCGTGAAACCGCTTCATGGGACCCTCCCAGGCGACCGCGGAACGAACCCATTGCACTCCTGTTTCAACCTGCTGGGAAGATGGATTCGATTCCGCGCTGCGGCATGGCGGTCAGGGATAGCGCCGGGCGAAGCCCTCGCGGACATGGCGCGCGAGTTCGGCGGTGACTGCGGCCACGCCGGTCGAGGGCAGGCGCAGATTGACGTGGTAGCGCGGCAGGGGCGGCAGTTGCGCGTCGTCGACCGTCGCCAGGCGATCGGGCACGGTGCGCGACAGGAAAGTCGCGACGGCCATATCCGCCTCCAGGGTCGCGAACACCGGTTCCAGGCTACCGACCTGGCAGATCGCGCGCCATTCCAGCCCGGCCTTGGTCAGGGCCTGGATCGTGGAAGCGCGGAAGCCACAGCTCTCCTGGCCGAGCGCGACCGGCACGGGCCGGCGGCTGCCGGCATCCCCGCCGCGCGCGCCGACCCAGACCAGCCGGTCGGACATCAGCAGTTGGTCGCCGTCGCCCGGCTCCAGTTCGGTCAGCAGGGCGAGGTCGACCAGGCGGTCGCGCAGGCTCGTCCGCAGCGACCGGGTCGTGTCGCTGACCAGGGTTACCAGCACATTCGGATGCGCCTGGCGAAAGCTGCGCAGGATCGGCGGCATCAACATGCCGACGATGTCGTGCGGCACGCCCAGGCGCACCTCGCCCGCGAACTCCACCGCGCGCATCTGGCCCATGATGGCATCGTTGAGGGCAATCAGCTGATGAGCATGGACGATCAGCCGCTCGCCTGCACGCGTCAGCCGCACGGCATCGGCCGTGCGATCGAAGAACCGAGCCTCGAAGAAGCCCTCCAGCCGCTTGATCTGCTGGCTGACTGCGCCTTGGCTCACGTTCACGATCTTGGCGGCGGCGGTCATCCGGCCGGTCTCGGCCACGGCGACGAAAGTGCGCAGCAAACCGACGTCGATGTTGCTCAGGGTAGGCATCGCTATCTCGATCTCTAATAGAGTCCAGAAGTTAAATTAGCTTCTCTATTGTGGATCGACCTTCGTAGTTTCGCAATCGACGACAACGAAGGGGCGGTTGCGAATGGACGCGGTGGCATTCGGTTTATTCATGATTTCGGCAGTGTCGCTGCTGGGTTCGCCGGGGCCGGGTATCGCGGCATTGATCGCGGTCGGGCGGACGGCGGGGCTGGCGCGCGGCCTGCGCTACTACGCCGGCCTGCAGGTCGGCCTGGCCGCCGCCTCGGGATTGTGTGCGGTCGGGCTGTTTTCGCTGCTGACGGCGTTTCCGGGTTTCCTGCGCGCGCTCACGATCGTCGCCACGATCTATCTGGTCTATCTGGCCTACAAGATCGCGACCGCGCCGGTCGGGTCGGCGCTCCAAGGCCGGGCGACCTCGTCCCGACCGATCGCCGGCTTCCTGCTCGGCATCACCAACCCCAAGGCCTATGTCGCCTTCGTCTCGCTGCTGGCGTCCCAGTCGATCCTGGCAGGCGCGCCGACCGCCGATCTGCTGGTCAAGTGGCTGCTGATGGTGGCGGCGATGATCGTCGTCGACATCGCCTGGCTGCTGGTCGGCGTGGCGCTGCACCAGGCGATCCTGCGCCCGGCGACCGAACGTGCCTTGAACCTGGGCCTGGGTGCCATGATCCTCGGCGCGGCGGCGATCAGCTTTCTGTAAGCCGGATTTGCTAGAACATCGTCTCCAGCACGCGGTCCGGCGGGCGGTGGCCGTCGGCGAAGGTCTTGATGTTGATGATGACCTTCTCGCCCATGTCGATGCGGCCCTCGATCGTGGCCGAGCCCATGTGGGGCAGCAGCACGACGTTGGACAGCTTGACCAGCTTCGGATTGACCGCCGGCTCGTGCTCGAACACGTCGAGGGCGGCGCCGGCCAGTTCGTCGGCCGCCAGCATGCGGGTCAGCGCGTTCTCGTCGATCACCTCACCGCGCGCGGTATTGACGATGTAGGCATGGCGCGGCATCAGCTTCAGCCGGCGCGCCGACAGCAGGTGATAGGTCGCCGGCGTATGCGGGCAATTGATCGAGATGATGTCCATGCGGGCCAACATCTGGTCGAGGCTTTCCCAATAGGTCGCCTCGAGCTGGGACTCGATCTCGGGCAGTACGCGGCGCCGGTTGTGATAATGGATCGACAGGCCGAAGCCTTTGGCGCGGCGGGCCAGCGCCGTGCCGATGCGGCCCATGCCGACGATGCCGAGCCGCTTGCCCCAGATGCGATGGCCCAGCATGTGGGTCGGGCCCCAGCCGGTCCATTTGTCCGAGCGCAGCAGCCGCTCGCCTTCCGAGAGACGCCGGGCGACCGCCAGGATCAGCGCCATGGTCATGTCGGCGGTATCCTCGGTCAGCACGCCCGGCGTGTTGGTGACCGTGATGCCGCGCTGGCGGGCGGTCGCGAGGTCGATGTGGTCGACGCCGGTGCCGAACGACGCGATCAGCTTCAGCTGAGGACCGGCCTGGGACAGCACGGCGACGTCGATCCGGTCGGTCACGGTCGGCACCAGTACCTCGGCGGTCTTGACCGCCTCGATCAGCTGAGCCTGGGTCATCGGCGTGTCGTCGACGTTGAGCCGGGCGTCGAACAGCTCCACCATCCGCGTCTCGATCGGCTCCGGCAGCTTGCGCGTGACGACGACGATGGTTGGTTTTTTCTGCATGGAATTTCCCGTCCCGACGGAGCCCGTGCCCAAGGCCATATCAGCGGGAGTCGGCCTTTGTCCAGGGCCGCAGCAGCAGGCGGGCCGCGTCATGCGCGCGCTTGACCCGGGCGTCCCCCGCGCTTAACAAGATTTCGGCATGGGGGACTGGGAAATTACGCTGAATCGGTCGAGCTTTCGGCGCTCCGTCGCCGTGGCGACGGCGCTGGCCGTCCTGCTGATCTGGCTGGTGTCCGGCACCGCCTTCGCCGCCGACAAGATCCCGCGGCCCAAGGTGAAGCCGCCGGTGCCGCCGATCACCCAGCCGGCGACGCCTGGCGAGGCGCCTGCTGCCGGCGCCGCACCGCCGGCGGCGACCGTCAAGCCGCCGCCGAAGCCGACCGTCAAATCGTCCCATGAAACCAGCTTGCCGCTGCCGCGCTTCGCCGCGATGCGCAAGGGCGAGGCTTACGTGCGCGTCGGCCCGGGCACGCGCTTCCCGATCGACTGGGTATTCACCCGTCGCGACATGCCGGTCGAGATCCTGGCCGAGAACGACGTCTGGCGGCAGATCCGCGATTGGGAGGGCACCGTCGGCTGGGTGCTGTCCTCGCAATTGACCGGCCGACGCTCGGTCATCGTCAAGGGCGAGGTGGGCACCCTGCGCAACGACCCGTCCGCGACGGCGGCGCCGGTCGCCCATATCGAACCGGGCGTGATCGGCCGGCTGATGGAATGCCCGATGCCCGGCGACTGGTGCCGCATTGAGGTCAACGACATCCGCGGCTGGATCCATCGCGGCGAGGTATTCGGCGTCTATACGACCGAGGTCTTTCCGGCGCCGTGAACCGGCGGATCATCCTGGTCGGCGGCGCCGGCAGTTTCGGCCGACGGCTGGCCGATGCGCTCATCGTTTCGACCGATTTCCATATAGTGCTCGCGGGCCGGCATCCCGAATGCGCCTCGATTCCGGCGGCCGACCCCGGACGCTGGAGCGCGGTTCGCCTGGATCGCCGGGACGTGACGGCCGGGCAATTGCGTGCGCTGGAGGGCTTTCTCGTGATCGACGCAGCCGGACCGTTCCAGGCGAGCGACCTCACGCTGGCGCGGGCGGCGATCGAGGCCGGGTTGCATTATCTGGATCTGGCCGACGCGCGCGATTTCGTCGCCGCGTTTCCGGCCCTCGACGACGCGGCGCGCGCCGCGGGGGTCGTGGCATTGACGGGCGCCAGTTCGACGCCGGCGCTGTCGAATGCGGTGCTGGACCATTTGACCGCCGGGTGGACCGTCGTCGAGACGGTCGATATCGCCATTTCGCCCGGCAACCGGGCACCGCGCGGCCTGTCGGTCGTGGCGGCGATCCTGTCCTATGCCGGGCGGCCGGTCCGGCTGTTCCGGAACGGGCGCTGGGGTACGGCGGCCGGATGGGGCCTGCTGACGCGACAGGAGATCCCTGGCGTCGGGCGGCGCTTATTGTCGCTCTGCGAGACGCCGGACCTCGACATCCTGCCCGCGCGGTTCGCCGTGCGGCAGCGGGCAATCTTCCGGGCCGGGCTCGAACTGCCGATCCTGCATCTGGGTCTGGTCGCGGCGAGCTTGCTGGTGCGAGCTCGGCTGGTGCCGTCGCTGGTGCCGTTCGCCGGCCTGTTTCGCGCCTTGGCTGACCTGTTCATCCTCTTCGGGTCCGATCGTGGCGGCATGATCGTTGCGGTGGTGGGGCTGGACGCCGGCGGGGCGCCGGTTGGGGCGCGTTGGAGCCTGGTGGCGGAGGGCGGCGATGGGCCGGTCGTGCCGGTCCTGCCGTGCCTGGCGGCAGTCCGGGCATTGGGGGATGGAAGGCTCGTCCATCCTGGTGCCATGGCCTGTGTCAGTGTCTTGCCGCTCGACTGGATCGAGGCCGAGTTTCGGCCGTACCGACTGTCGACCCGGATCGAACGCACCCGTCCGAACGACCCGCTGTTCGCCCGGGTATCGGGCGATCGATTCTCGTCGCTGCCGGCGCCGATCCGCGCGCTGCATTCGCCGACCGGTCGAAACGTCCATGCCGGTCGCGCCGGTATCGGGGGAGCGTCGAATCTGGTCGGGCGGATCCTCGCTCGGCTGCTCGGCTTTCCACCGGCCGGCCGGGATGTCGCGGCGACCGTCGTCATCGAACGGCAGGAGGGCGGCGAGCGATGGACCCGCGTATTCGAAGGTCGGCGCTTCGTCAGCCATCTGAGCCCGGCCTGTTCGGTCGGCGTGATCCGCGAACGCTTCGGCCCGCTCACGTTCGATTGTACCGTCCTGATCGAAGGGGAGGCGCTGTCGATGACCGCCGACCAGTGGCGGTTCGGGCCGCTGCGGTTGCCGCGCCGCTTGATGCCGCGTGCGACTGGCCGCGAGACGATCGACGACCAGGGACGCTTTCGCTTCGACGTCTCGATCGATCTGCCTTGGATCGGGCAGATCGTCAGGTACAGCGGCTGGCTCGGGCCGGTGGCCGGACAGGATGTCCCATGACCGAGCCGGTGCCCTACGGCGAGTATGACGATGCCGCCCTCTACGATGCCGAGAACGGCTGGGGGCCGGATGATGATTTCTACCGGTCGCTTGCCGCCGAGACCGGCGGGCCGGTCCTCGACCTGGCGTGTGGCACCGGCCGGCTGGCCCGGGCGCTGGCGGGCGATGGGCACGACGTGACGGGGCTCGATCTGGCGGCACCGATGATCGAACATGCCCGGACGCTCGACGCGGCGGGCGCGGTCGACTGGCATGTCGGCGATGCGATAAGCTTCGACCTGGGTCGGTGTTTCCGCCTGATCGTCATGACCGCCCACGCCTTCCAGCATCTGATCGGTGCATCATCCCAGGCGGCCCTGTTCGCGCGGGTGGCACGGCATCTGGCGCCCGACGGGATCTTCGCTTTCGAGACGCGCAATCCGGGACAGCAGGATTACGCCGACGGCGCCGGCTTCAAATTCTGGCACCGTTTCACTGATCCTGCGCGCGGGCCGGTCGAGGTCTGGGCCGCGTCTGCCTATGACGCCGCGACCGAGGTCGATCACGTCACCCTGGTGCGCCGCTTCGCCGACGGCACGGAACGGCGGTCCGAGGCACAGCTGCAATTCACCGCCGCCGCCATCCTCGACGCCCGCCTCGCCACCGCCGGCCTCGTCTGCGACCGGCGTTACGGCGACTTCGGGCGAGAATCGTTCGGGCCGGGCAGTCCTGAGATCGTCACCCTGGCGCGGCGGGGATAGCGTTCGTCAAAAGAAGCTCACCTCATGCGGCACATAGGGGCGCTCCAGTATCTGGATCTCTTCGTCGGTCAACCCGACCGCGAGCGCTGCGACGGCATCGTCCAGATGGGTCGGCTGGGTGGCGCCGACAATCGGGGCGGTGATGCCGGGTCGTTTGAGCAGCCAGGCGAGCGCGATCTGGGCACGCGACACGCCGCGGGCGGCGGCGACCGCGCCGACCGCATCCACGACCTTTTCGTCCGCCGCTTCCGTCGCCGTATAGAGATGCGCCGCGGTCTGGTCGTGGCGGACGCGGTCGGTACTCGATGGTGCCTGCCACGGACGGGCGAGCCGGCCGCGCGCGAGCGGTGCCCAGGGCAGCACGCCGATGCCCTCGGCCCGGCACAGCGGCAGCATCTCGCGCTCTTCCTCGCGGTTCATCAGGTTGTAGTGCGGTTGCATCGACACGAAACGTGTCCAGCCGTGCCGGTCGGCCAGATGCAGGGCGGTGCAGAACTGCCAGGCGAGCATCGAGGAGGCACCGATGTAGCGCGCCTTGCCGGCCTTCACGATGTCGTGCAGCGCCTCCAGGGTTTCCTCGATCGGGGTGTGTTCGTCCCAGCGGTGGATCTGGTAGAGATCGACATGGTCGGTCCGCAGCCGGCGCAGGCTGGCGTCGATGCCGGCGAAGATCGCCTTGCGCGACAGGCCGCGGCCGTTGGCATCGGGGCGGACCGGATAGAAGACCTTGGTCGCGATGACGATCTCGTCGCGCCGGGCATAGTCGCCTAGCGCGCGCCCGACCAACTCCTCGCTCTCGCCGTCGCCGTACATGTCGGCCGTGTCGAACAGGGTGATGCCCAGTTCGAGCGCTCGGCGGATGAACCCACGGCTCTCCGCCTCGGCCAGCCGCCAAGCGCGCTGCTCGATTCCATAGCTCATGCAGCCGAGGCCGATGCGCGACACTTTGAGGCCGGAACGGCCGAGATTGACATAGTCCATTATTTTATCTCCGCAGGGCGATGCAAGCCGACGCCGGCCATGACCAGCGCGATGCCGCCCAGGTCGCGCAGGGAAGGGATCTGCGCCAGCACGATGGCGCCGATGAGGGTGGCGCTGGCTGGCAGCAGGGTGAGCAGCAGCGCGAAGCTGGCGCGCGGCAGCCGCGCCATGGCGAGCTGGTCGCAGACATAGGGGATGACCGAGGAGCAGAGGCCGACGCCGACGCCGGCCAGGATGAGCACGGGATGGTCGAACGCCTTGAACGCCTGCAGTGCGCCGATCGGGAAGATGAACAGGAATGCGACCGCCATGGCGGCACCCAGCCGCTCGATCCCGGCGCCCGCGCCAGCCCGGGCGATCCGGTGACCGAGCACGACATAGAGGACGAACAGCACGCCGTTGAGGGCCGCCCAGCACAGGCCCGCCAGATTGTCCGACCAGCGCACGTCGATCAGCAGAAAGACGCCGCCCATGGCCAGGATCAGGGCCAGCAGGTTGCGCCCCGTGCGCAGCCCGTAGAGTGCCAGGCCGATCGTGCCGACGAATTCTATGGTGGCGACCAGGCTGATCGGCAGGCGGTCCAGCGCCAGGTAGAAGCTGCAGTTCATCAGGGCAAGGCAGGCGCCCAGCGCCACCAGCAGCCAGCGCTCGCGCGCCCCGGCTTGGGCAATGGTTCGCCAGGGGCGCGTCGCAGGGGCGAACAACAGTGCCGCGGATGCGATCCGCAGCCACGCGACGCCGAGCACGCCGACGGCCGGAAACAGCAGCACTGCGAAAGAAGGGCCGAGATAGTGGAAGATCGCGCTGACGCCGAACCATGCCTGGGGCGGAATGGGGCGGGCTGTGCGGGCGCCGGTCGCTTGGATCTGGGTCATGCCGTCATCTTCCGTCGGAAGACCGCTCGGTTCCATGTCATAAGATCGATAAGGTCGCCCATTTTCCTACAATATGAAGGCAGATCGACTATCTTGCCTTTTCGATCGTCGGGAGATGCGCGTCATGAAGCGAATTCGATATGTCGATGGCGCGCTCGATGCGCTCGATACCGAAATCCTGCGGGCGTTGACCGAGGATGCCCGGACGCCGATCCGCGATCTCGCCCGCAAGATCGGGTTGTCGGCACCCAGCACGACCGAACGGGTTCGACGGCTCGAAGAGGCGGGGGTGATCGAGGGCTATACCGTACGGATCAATCCCGCCGCAGTCGGCCTGCCCCTGGGCGCGTATCTGCGCATCCGCCCGATGCCGGGCGAACTGACGCGGGTGGCCGAGATGCTCGCTGCCCTGCCGCAGATCATCGCGTGCGACCGCGTGACGGGCGATGACTGTTTCATCGCGAAGGCCCTCGTGCCCACGGTCGCCGACCTGGAGACGCTGATCGACGGGCTCCTGCCCTATGCCTCGACCAACACCTCGGTGATCGTCTCGACGACCGTCGCACAGCGCGTACCGCCCTTGCAGTAGCAGCGTGCCTTTCCGGGATTCGCTCTGGCTATGGTTGGGAAGAAACCATGAAAGACATGTTTAAATGGTTACAATATCGCGTGAGACGATCGACGAAACCGAACGGCGTCTGCTGCGGGTCACGGCAGAAGCGAAACTGCTGGTCTATCCCGGCACCTTCGCCTTCCTCGAATTCCCGCTCGGCGATTTTCCGGCCGCGGCACGGGCCGATGCGCTGGCGCTGGTGCGCGACGAGCAGGTCTGGAGCCAACTCGTGCCAAGCATCGACGAAGCTGAGGAACTGTTCGGCCTGTTCCGCTTCCATTTCCCGGCCGGGGCCGACAACAGTGGTTTCGTCGGCTGGCTGGCATCGCGCCTGAAACAACGCTTCGGCACGGGCGTGTTCGTCACCTGCGGGCAAAACCGGCGGGACGGCGGGATCTTCGATTATTGGGGCGTGCCGGCGGCGCTCGCGCCCGAAATCATCGCCGAAGTCGAACGGATGGTCGGCAAGCCTTAGGCGCGCGCCGGGCCGATCCGGATGATGACGTCGACCCGGCTGATCGTGGTGCCGGCCGGCGGGGTCGGCAGGCAGGCGAGGCTGACGGTGTCGCCCGGGATGTCGAGCAACTGGCCTGAGCCCTCGACGTAGAAATGATGATGGTCGTCGATGTTCGTGTCGAAATACGACCGGCCCGGCTCGATCACCACTTCGCGCAGCAGGCCCGCCTCGGTGAACTGGTGCAGCGTGTTGTAGATCGTCGCCAGGGAGACCTTGATGGCATTCGAACTCGCTTCGCCCTGCAACTGCTCCGCCGTGACATGGCGCGGGCCGCCTTCGAACAACAGGCTCGCCAGCGCCAGGCGTTGACGGGTCGGGCGCAGGCCGGCCTGCTTCAGGCGCGCGGGAACGGCTTGGTCGATCGAGGATGCGGGCGGCATTGATGGGATGTCGGTCATGGACATCCCACCAATATGGTCACGAATTTGCCGCAAGGGAAGCGGTGATGCCATGTGCCCCGTGCGACGAGCCCATGTAGTGCCCAAGTATCGCCCGGAACCGTTGCATCAGGCGCCGGTCTGCAGTCGCTCGATCAATTGCCCGACCGTCGGCACGAAGCCATCCGCGTAGAACGGATCGCTGCCGAAACGATAGGCATTATGGCCGGCGAACATCAGATTGTCGTCGATCTCGTCGGAATGGCTGATGCCCTGCAGCGTCTTCTGGATGCAGAACGAGCGGGGATCGGCCTTCTTGCCGGTCGTTCCACTCTCGCCCTGGGACCAGTTCGAGAAGCCGCAGGCCGACAGGCAGCCCATGCAATCGACCTGGTCGATGCGGATCTGCTCGGCCGAGGCCGGGGTCACGAATACCAGGGTCGAGTCCGGGGTGCGCATGGTTTCGGTGAAGCCTTCGGCGACCCAGCGCTCAGCATGCTCCTTGTCATGCGCCGCCAGATAGACAATACGCGCGCGCGGGCCCACGGCGAAGGCGACGCTGTGTTCGCCGACCGGCTCGACGGTGTAGGCCACCTGGCGCTCCGACCGATGGGTCAGGTCCTGGAGGAAATCGTTGGTGACGCCCGAGGAATAAAAGCCGGTCGGGCTGAAGCGGTTGAGATAGACGTCGCCAGGCTTCAGGGTCAGCAACCGCTTCTTCCAGGCCTCGGAGATCGGGCTTTCCCTGGTCAGCAGCGGGCGGGTGCCGAACTGGAAGGCGATCGGCCCCATTTCCGGATTGTCGATCCAGTCTTCCCACTCGTCGAGGCGCCACACGCCGCCGGCCATGAAGATCGGGGTCTGGTCGAGGCCGAACTCGCGCATCTGCTGGCGCAGCTCCAGGACGCGCGGATAGGGCGCTTCCGGCTTCTCCGGGTCCTCGGAATTGGACAGTCCGTTGTGGCCGCCCGCCAGCCAGGGATCCTCGTAGACCACGCCGCCCAGCAGGCCCGAGAATTTGTGGTAGGCGCGCTTCCACAAGGCGCGGAACGCGCGGGCCGACGACACGATCGGATAATAATAGACGCCGTATTCCGCGCAGATCTCCGCGATCTTGTAGGGCATGCCGGCCCCACAGGTGACGCCGTGGATCAGGCCCTTGGCGCCCTCGAGGACGCCGTGCAGGATGCGCTCGGCGGCGGCCATCTCCCACAGCACGTTCATGTGGATCCGGCCTTGGCCGTTCGACACTTCATGCGCGATCTTGGCCTGCTGGATGCCGCCGCGGATCGAATAGGCGACCAGTTCCTCGTGCCGTTCGCGCCTGGTCTTGCCGTAGTAGATCTGGGGGATTTCCTGGCCGTGCTCGTCGAAGGAATCCGCATTCACGCCCGAGAAGGTGCCGACACCACCGGCGGCCGCCCAGGCACCGGAGCTCTCGCCATTCGATACGGAGATGCCTTTGCCGCCTTCAACCAGCGGCAATACCTCGCGTCCCGAAATAACCAGCGGTTTCAACGCCTTCACTGCCATCCACTCCCAGTCCATACGGCGCCGGACTCCAAGGTCCCCCGCGCCATCCAACGTCGTTATAAAAATCCCGCCCCTTATATGGGCTCCATCCGAAAAAAGCTAACCCCGACCGGCGCGCCGTCAGGTCCGCCGCTCAGACCAGCGGCAGGACCTGATCCGGAACATCGGTGAAAACGCCCGAGACGCCCCAGCCGAACAACTCCTGCGCGCGGCCGGCATGATTGACCGTATAGCAGAAAAGCGGGTATCCGGCGGCGCGGATTTCCCTGGCGCGCGCCGGGGTGAGCGGCGTATGGCCGCAATGCAGGGTCGTGGCCTCGATCGCCTCGACCATCCCGCGCCATTCGTCGGTCACCGTCTCCAGCAACAGGCCGCGCGCGATCTCCGGAGCCACGTCGCGCGCCACTTCGAGCGAACGATAGTCGAAGCTTGAGACCAGCGGTGGCGGCAGATGGTCGGGCCAGGCCGAGCGCAGCAATTCCATGGTGGCGATGGCGGTGTCGTCCTCGACGCCCGGCGTCGGCTTCAGCTCGACGTTGGCGCCGAGGCCGAGGTCGGCCAACAGGTCGATGACCTCCTCCAAGGTCGGAATGGTCTCACCGGCGAAGCGCGGGTCGAACCAGGCACCGGCGTCGTAGGACGCGATTTCTTCCAGCACCATGTCGCCGACGGCGCCCTGGCCGTCGGTCGTGCGATCGATCAGGTCGTCATGCAGCACGACGCAGCGACCGTCGGCAGTCAGATGCACGTCGAACTCGACCCACGAGACGCCCAGCGCCTTGGCAATGCGGAAACCGGCGAGCGTGTTCTCGGGCGCATGGCCCGCGGCACCGCGATGGCCGACGACCTTGGGGACCAGGAGTTGGGGTTGTCGCATCGGACCCTCCTCGAAAGTGAAAGAGCGGCCGCGAGACTGGCGGCCGCTCTTCCGGAGCAGTGGCAGAAAGGGGCTGTGGCCGGTTATTCGCCGGCCGGGGCCTCTTCCTGCTTGGTGAGGTCGGTGCCGGTCGCCTGGTCGACCTGCTTCATGCTGAGCTTGACCTTGCCGCGATCGTCGAAGCCCAGGACCTTGACCTTGACCGCATCGCCGACGTTGACGACGTCCGTCACCTTGCCGACGCGCGAGGATGCCAGCTCGGAGATGTGGACGAGCCCGTCGCGCGAACCCAGGAAGTTCACGAAGGCGCCGAAATCGACGGTCTTCACGACCTTGCCGTTGTAGACGACGCCCAACTCCGGCTCGGCCACGATGCCCTTGATCCAGTCGATCGCCGCCTGGCTGGCCGCGCTGTCGACCGAGGACACCTTGATCGTGCCGTCGTCTTCGATGTCGATCTTGGCGCCGGTCGTCTCGCAGATCTCGCGGATGACCTTGCCGCCCGAACCGATCACTTCACGGATCTTGTCCTTGGGGATGTTGATCGTGGTGATGCGGGGCGCGTTGCCGGACACTTCCTCGCGGCCGGACGTCAGCGCCTTGGCCATCTCGCCCAGGATGTGCTTGCGGCCGTCATGCGCCTGCGCCAAGGCGATCTTCATGATCTCCTCGGTGATGGACGTAATCTTGATGTCCATCTGCAGGGCGGTGACACCCAGCTCGGTGCCGGCGACCTTGAAGTCCATGTCGCCCAGGTGATCTTCGTCACCCAGGATGTCGGACAGCACGGCGAAGCCCTTGTCTTCCTTGATCAGGCCCATGGCGATGCCGGCGACGGGCCGTACGAGCGGCGCACCGGCGTCCATCAATGCCAGCGAAGTGCCGCAGACCGTCGCCATTGACGACGAACCGTTCGACTCGGTGATCTCCGAGACGACGCGCATCGTGTAGGGGAAGGCTTCTTTGCTGGGCATCAGCGGGTGGACTGCGCGCCAGGCGAGCTTGCCATGGCCGATCTCGCGGCGGCCGGGCGAACCCATGCGGCCGGCTTCACCCACCGAGTACGGGGGGAAGTTGTAGTGCAGCATGAAGTTTTCGCGATATTCGCCGTCGAGCGCGTCGATGATCTGCTCGTCCTGGCCGGTGCCGAGCGTGGTCACGACCAGCGCCTGGGTCTCGCCGCGGGTGAACAGCGCCGAACCATGGGCGCGCGGCAGGACGCCGACCTCGGCCACGATCGGGCGGACGGTCTTGGTGTCGCGGCCGTCGATGCGGATGCCGGTCTCGAGGATGGCGCCGCGCACGATGTCCTTCTCGACATCCTTGAACAGCTTGCCGGCGATCTCGCGCTCGGCGGTATCCTCGAAGATGGTCTCGAGCCGGCCCTTGACCGACTTGATCTTCTCCTGGCGGATCGACTTCTGACGCTCGCCATAGGCGGCGGTCAGCTCGGCCGTCACGGCGTCGCGCAGCTTCTTGTCGACGGCGGAGACGGTGTCGGCCGGAGCCGGCATCGCCCAGGGCTCCTTGGCGCACAACTCGGCCAGGCCGATGATCGCGTTGATCACGTCCTGGTAGGCGTTATGACCGAAAGTCACGGCGCCGAGCATGATCTCTTCGCTCAGCTCCTTCGCCTCGGACTCGACCATCAGCACGCCTTCGTTGGTGCCGGCGACGACCAGGTCGAGCTGGCTCTTGTCGCCCTCGCCGACCTTCGGGTTGAGGACGTACTGGCCGTCGACGTAGCCGACGCGCGCGCCGCCGATCGGACCCATGAAGGGGATGCCCGAGATGGTGAGGGCAGCCGACGCGCCGATGAGCGCGACGATATCCGGATCATTCTCGAGGTCGTGGCTGAGGACCGTGCAGACGACCTGGGTTTCGTTCAGGAAGCCGTGGGCGAACAGCGGACGGATCGGGCGGTCGATCAGGCGGGAAACCAGCGTTTCCTTCTCGCTGGGACGGCCTTCGCGCTTGAAGAAGCCGCCCGGGATCTTGCCGGCCGCGAAGGTCTTTTCCTGGTAGTTGACCGTCAGCGGGAAGAAGTCCTGGCCCGGCTTGATCTTGCGCGCGCCGACGGCGGTGCAGAGCACGGTGGTGTCGCCATAGGTCGCCATCACGGCGCCGTCGGCCTGGCGGGCAACCTTGCCCGTTTCGAGGACGAGCTTGCGCCCGCCCCAAATGATTTCCTTGCGGAAGACTTGGAACATTATGGGGTTTTCCCTTTTTCTTGATCCCGCGCGCGCCCGGCGAATTTCCGACCATCATGGCCGGTTCCGAAATCCGTGGGGGTGCTGTCACCCTGGATGGCCTGGCGGCTGGCGGGATCGGGTGTCTTGGAAAGCACCGAAAGTACCGCGGTGCGGCGGCGGGTCGGAAATAGCCCCGACCCTCGGGATACGACCCGGCGAAGCGATGCGGCGATATGCAAAACCCCGGGCGCGGCTTGGGCATCGACCGGTCCGATGGACCGGTCCCCATGCCGCGATGCCCGGGGTCGCATCGCGTTCGTTTGGGCGTCTAGCCTGCTCAGCGGCGCAGGCCCAGCCGACCGATCAGCTGCTCATACCGCGAAACGTTCTTGCGCTTCAGGTAGTCCAGCAGCGAACGTCGCTGACCGACCATGACCAACAGGCCACGGCGGCTATGGAAATCTTTCTTGTGGTCGCCCAGATGCCCGGTCAGGTTCTTGATCCGCTCGGACAGGATCGCGACCTGGACTTCCGGCGAACCGGTATCGCCTTCGTTCGTGGCGTATTCTTTGACGAGCTCGGTCTTGCGCTCAGCGGTAATCGACATCGGAAACGTTCCTTTATCTTACAGGTTCAGGACACGCACCGGCCGAAGCATGCCTGCATCGAACTCCGCCAAGGCGACGAGCTTGCCGCTCGCGCTGACGGAGACAATCGACCCGTTGCCGAGTAGACCGATGGTTGCCCGATCCGGCGGGCAAGGCGACGGGACGCTTTGTCCTTGTCGCAGGCGGAGCGCTTCAGCCTCCGACAAGGCCAGGGCCGGGATGTCGTCCAGCGCGGTCTCGATCGGCAGCAGGTGCTCGGATAGCGCGGGAATATGCCCCAGATGGTCCAGCATATCCACAGAAATCGCGTGTTCGACCGTGAAGCGGCCGACCGTCAGGCGCCGGAGCGCGCGCAGGTGACCGACCGTGCCCAGGACGCGGGCTAAGTCCCTGCCAAGGCTGCGCATATAGGCGCCTTTGCCGGACGTGACGTCGAAAGTCGCGTGGTTTTCATCGTCGATCGAGACCAGATCGAAGGCATCGATGCGTATGGCGCGGGGCTGCAATTCGACCGCCTGGCCGGCGCGGGCCAAGTCGTAGGCCCTGACGCCGTCGACCAGGATGGCCGAATAGGTCGACGGTACCTGCTGGATGTCGCCGGTGAACTGCGGCAGCGCCGCGCGGATCTGATCTTCGCCAGGCCGCACCGGGCTGGTCTCGGTGACCGTCCCCTCGGCATCGTCGGTCGCCGTCGCCTCGCCCCAGCGCACGGTCAGGCGATAGCGCTTCATGCCGGCCATGGCATAGGCGACGGTCTTGGTCGCCTCGCCCAGTGCGATCGGCAGCATGCCGCTGGCCAGGGGGTCGAGCGTGCCGCCGTGGCCGGCCTTTTCCGCATTGAACGCCCGGCGAACCCGTCCGACCGCCTGAGTCGAGGTCATGCCGACCGGCTTATCGAACGCGACCCAGCCGTGGACGGGGGTACCCTTGCGCTTCACGCGCCCGGCGCTTCGTCGTCTTCGTCGGAAGCGGGCGGCCGGATGTCCTGCAGCACTTCGGGGCGATGCAGCAGTTCCTCGATACGCTGGGCCTGGTCGAACGAGACGTCGAGCTCGAACGATAGACGCGGCACCGCGCGCAGGCGCACTTCGCGGCCCACGGTGCCACGCAGATAGGCCGAGCAGCGCTTCAGCCCTTTCAGCACTTCCGCACCATGCTCGCCGTTGAGCGGCACGATGAAGGCGGTCGCGTTCTTCAGGTCGGGACTGATGCGGACCTCGGTCACCGTGATGGTGCGGCCCATCAGGTCCGGATCGCGCAGTTCGTCCCGTGCCAGCACCTGGGCCAGCACATGGCGAATCTCTTCGCCGACGCGCAATTGCCGTTGGCTCGCCGTCCGGCCGTCGCGTTTATTCATGGTTCTTCCTTCCAGCGGAAACGCCCTCACCCGCCGCGCTTACGCTCGGCACCCTCCACCGCCGAAGCGGAGAGGGAAGGGTGAGGGCCGCTGCTCTTGAGCGATACGCCCGGTCAGAGCGTCCGCTTGACCTCTTCGACTTCGAAGCACTCGATGATGTCGCCGGCCTGGATGTCCGTGTAGTTCTCGAACGCCATGCCGCACTCGTAACCCTCGCGGACTTCCTTGACCTCGTCCTTGAAGCGCTTGAGCGTCTTCAGGCTGCCTTCATGGATGACCACGCTGTCGCGCAGCAGGCGAACCTTGGCGCCGCGCTTGACGATGCCTTCGGTGATCATGCAGCCGGCGACCTTGCCGACCTTGGTGATGTCGAACACTTCGCGGATCTGCGCATTGCCCAGGAAGTTCTCGCGCAGCGACGGGGCGAGCATGCCTTCGAGCATCTGCTTCATGTCGTCGATCACGTCATAGATGATCGAGTAGTAGCGGATGTCGACGCTGTCGCGCCGGGCCAGGTCGCGGGCCTGCGGGTTGGCACGGACGTTGAAGCCGATCACGATCGCCTTGGAGGCGCCGGCGAGGTTGATGTCGCTCTCGCTGATCGCACCCACGCCGCTGTTCAGCACGCGCACCGCCACTTCGTTGGTGCCGAGGCCGCGGAGCGAAGCCAGGATGGCTTCGAGCGAGCCCTGCACGTCCGACTTGACGACGATCGGCAGTTCCTTGGCCGTACCGGCCGCGATCGCGGAGAACATCTCCTCGAGCGTGCCGCGCGCACCGGCGACATGGGTCGCATCGCGCTTGCGGCGCTGGCGGAACTCGGCGACGTCACGGGCGCGCGCCTCGTTCTCGACGACCGAGAAATCGTCGCCGGCCATCGGGGCGGCGTTGAGGCCCAACACCTCGACCGGCATGCCGGGGCCGGCCGTCTTGATGTTCTCGCCCTTGTCGTCGAGCAGGGCACGCACCTTGCCGGACTCGCCGCCCGCGACGAAGATGTCGCCGACCTTGAGCGTGCCGCGCTGGATCAGCACGGTCGCCACGGCACCCCGGCCCCGCTCCAGCTTGGCTTCGATGATGACGCCTTCGGCCGACCGGTTCGGGTTGGCGCGCAGGTCCAACAGCTCGGCCTGCAGCAGGATCGCCTCTTCCAGCTTGTCGAGGCCGGTCTTCTTCAGCGCCGATACCTCGATGTCGAGCACGTCGCCGCCCATGCCTTCGACCACGAGGTCGTGCTGGAGCAGTTCCTGACGGACGCGATTGGCGTCGGCACCCGGCTTGTCGATCTTGTTGATCGCCACGATGATCGGAGCGCCCGCCGCCTTGGCATGGCGGATCGCCTCGACCGTCTGGTCCTTGATGCCGTCATCGGCGGCGACGACGAGCACGACGATGTCGGTCACGTTGGCGCCGCGGGCACGCATCGCGGTGAAGGCCTGATGGCCCGGCGTATCGATGAAGGTGATCTTGTGCTGGCTGGGCAAGGTCACCTGATAGGCGCCGATATGCTGGGTGATGCCGCCCGCTTCGCCGCCGGCCACGTCGGTCTGACGCAGCGCATCCAGCAGCGAGGTTTTGCCGTGATCGACATGGCCCATGATGGTGACGACCGGCGGACGCGCCTCGCGCGCCTCGTCGATGTCTTCATCGCCCTTGAGGCCGATCTCGATGTCGGCCTCAGCGACGCGCTTCACCACATGGCCGAATTCGGCCACGATCAATTCGGCCGTATCCGGGTCGATCGACTGGGTCAGCGTCGCCATGATGCCGTTGCGCATCAAGGCCTTGATCACATCGGTGCCGCGCTCGGCCATGCGATTGGCCAGCTCCTGCACGGTGATCGATTCAGGGATGATCACGTCGCGCACGACCTTTACTTGTTCGGCCTGCTGCATCATGCGCAGGCGTTCGCGTTCCCGGGCCCGGCGAACCGAAGCCAGCGAGCGCGTACGGTCGTCATCGTCCGACAGGGCGCGGGTGACGGTCAGCTTGCCGGTGCGGCGACGCTGATCGGTCCGGGTCCGTGCGGGGGCGGGGGCGGGCGTGCGCTTCTCGACCACGCGGCCGATGGCGCCGCGCTTCGGTGCCTCCTCGGCTTCGGGCTCGGCGACGCCCGGCTTGACCTTGCCGGCTGCCGTCAGGGCAGCGACCTTGGCGGCGGCGTTCTTGCCGGCCCGCTCGGCCATCTCGCGGCGCGAATCGTCCTCGACCTTCTGCTTCTTGGCGACTTCGTCCGCGGTGCGACGCGACTCGTCCTCGGCGCGACGGCGGGCCTCCGCGGCAGCCGTCTCCTCGACGTGGCGGCGGCGCTCTTCCTCGTCCCGGGCGCGTTCGGTCTCGAGCTCGCGCGAGCGCCGGGCCAGCTCGATCTCGGTCTGCTTCCGCTGCGCCTCGCCATGGACCATGCTCTGCACGGCCTTCATGCGGGCGGCACGCTCTTCCTCGGTCAAGGTGCGCGGCACGGTGGCGCCGCCGCGACGCAGCGACGTCGGCGTGGTCGGCGGCGTCAGGATCCGGGCGGCGGGGCGCGGACCCAGCACACGTGTCGGCTCGGCCGGGCGTGGCGCGGCACTTACGACGGGCGCTGCCTCGACCTTCGGCGGCGGGGCGACGGGCGCTTCGGCCTTCGGGGCTTCAGCGGCCGGCGGCACCGCGACCGGCGCGGCCTCGACGACGACCGGTGCCGCCTCGACGACGGGTTCGGGCTTGGGCGCGGGAGCCTGCTGCACGGGGGCGACCACCACCGGAGCGACCGGGGCCGCAACTTTCTGGACGACCGGCGCCGGGGCCGGGGCCACGACCGGTGCCGGCACGGGTGCCGCCTCGACCGTCGGAGCATGACCGGGGCGCGGCGGCTCGATCGCGCGCTTCTTCTTGACTTCGACCGTCACGGTCTTGGTGCGGCCGTGCGGGAAGCTCTGCCGGACCTGACCTGAGCCCGCATCGATCGGCTTCTTCAGCTCGAGGCGGCCACCGGGGCGCGCGAGGCTGAGAGGGCGCTTGGTCTCTTGTTCGTTGCTGTCCGTCATGTCTTCCCGAAACCGTCCATCCACTCGGGTGCCGCGGCACCGTTGCCTGATCGCGGGCGCACCCAGAGCGCCCGCCAGAACTTCGCTCCCGTCTTCGGGCGTCTCCGAGGGGGAGAAGCCCGATCGCGGGGAAACAGCCGACCGGCCCGGAAGCTCCGATACCAGGCGACATCAGCCCCTTGCCCGGCCGCCTGATGGCGTCCGTGCGCGGAGCTATACTCCATCATCCGCGCCGAGTCAGGCGCGGTGTGGTCCTTCGTCCGTCGGCGCCGGACCATTCGG
The DNA here is from genome assembly GCF_035943795.1 of Aliidongia sp. Lineage (NCBI taxonomy): Bacteria > Pseudomonadati > Pseudomonadota > Alphaproteobacteria > Rhodospirillales > Dongiaceae > Aliidongia > Aliidongia sp. Next base: position 168,983 of record NZ_DASZBY010000034.1, read on the forward strand.
TGCGCGGAACCCGGCCAGACGAGCCGCGTCGACCCGCAACCGCGCCGCCAGCGCCCCTGCGCCGATCGCTCCGTGCACCACGTGTTCACGGCCGAATGCGGCGCCCAATTCGGCGGCATTCAGCTGATCCATCACCGGCAGCCCGGGAGCCATCGCAGCGACCTTGTGCCGTCCGCCGTCGGCACCGTCGGAGGCTGCGACCAGCAGACCGACGCCGCCCTTGCGGATGGCTTGACCGACCTTCTCGAACCCCGCAACCGCCTTGCCCGACCGTCGGGCGAGCCCGACCGCCTCGCGGCAGCGCCGGACCAGCAGCAGTTCGATCCGATCGGCGAGATCCGCGGGTATCGTGACCGAGCGGCGTGCCGCCCGATCGAATGCCCGCTTCTTCACCGCCGTCGCCACTATATCGCGACGGCTGGTCAACCACAAACCTCGCCCCGGCAAGGCTGCCCCGACATCCGGCACGATCACCGCGTCGGGGCCGACCACGCACCGGACCATCGTTTCCTTGGCGAGCCGCTCGCCGGTGACGATGCACCGACGCAGCGGTCCGCTTTCCGGCTCGTCCGGTGGCATCCCGTCCGGCGCGTCGTCCGGGATGCTGCCAGTCTCGTCCATCGTCCGATCAGGCCTCCGGTGCCGCGCCATCTTCCTCGGCGAACCAATGGGCGCGGGCGGCCATGATGATCTCGTTGGCCTGCTCCTCGGACATCTTGGTCACGTCCTTCAGCAATTCGATCAGCTCGTCGCTGGCAAGGTCGCCCAGGTCGTCCAGCGTCTTGATGCCGTTCTCGCCGAGCTTGGCGGCCATGCCGAGACTGAGGCCGTCGAGCTCGATCAGCGCATCCTCGACGCCCAGTTCCTGGCGGCGCTGCTCGAAGAGGGCGTTCTGCTGTTCGAGGAAGCTCAGGGCGCGAGCCTGGAGTTCGCCCGCGACATCCTCGTCGAAGCCTTCGATGCCGGCGAGTTCGTCGAGCTGCACGTAGGCCACTTCCTCGACCGAGGTGAAGCCTTCGTTGACCAATAGATGGGCAATGACATCGTCGACGTCCAGGGCCTCGATGAACAAGGCGCTGCGCGACTGCGTTTCCGCGGTCCGGCGCTCGCTCTCCTCGGCCTCGGTCAGGATGTCGATGTCCCAGCCGGTCAGCTGCGAGGCGAGGCGCACGTTCTGCCCGCGGCGGCCGATGGCGAGCGACAGCTGATCGTCGGGCACCACCACTTCGATGCGGCGCTGCTCCTCGTCCATGACGACCTTGGCGACCTCGGCGGGGGCCAGCGCATTGACGACGAAGGTCGCCGGATCCTGCGACCAGGGAATGATGTCGATCTTCTCGCCCTGCAGCTCGGCCACGACGGCCTGGACGCGGCTGCCGCGCATGCCGACGCAGGCGCCGACCGGATCGATCGAGCTGTCGTTCGAGATCACGCCGATCTTGGCGCGGCTGCCCGGATCGCGCGCCACGGCGCGGATCTCGATGATGCCGTCGTAGATTTCCGGCACTTCCTGGGCGAACAGCTTGGCCATGAATTGGGGATGGGTGCGCGACAGGAAGATCTGCGGGCCGCGGATCTCGGGGCGCACGTCGTAGATATAGGCGCGCACGCGCTCGCCCTGGCGGAATGTCTCGCGCGGCAGCAGCTCGTCGCGGCGCAGCATCGCCTCGGCACGGCCCAGGTCGACCACGACGTTGCCGAACTCGACGCGCTTGACGAGGCCGTTGACGATCTCGCCGATGCGATCCTTGAATTCGCGGTACTGACGCTGACGCTCGGCGTCGCGCACGCGCTGCACGATCACCTGCTTGGCGGTCTGGGCGGCGATGCGGCCGAAATCGATCGGCGGCAGCGGATCGGTGATGAAATCGCCGACCTGGGCCGACGGATCATGCAGCTGCGCCTCTTCTAGGCTCATCTGGGTCGCTTCGTTCTCGATCGGATCGGCGACCTCGCGAAAGCGCATCAGCTTGATTTCGCCCGTCTTGCGGTCGATCTCGGCGCGGATGTCGTATTCCTGGCCGTACTTGGAGCGGCCGGCCTTCTGGATGGCCTGCTCCATCGCTTCCAGCACCTCGTCGCGCTCGATGCCTTTGTCGCGCGCGACCGTGTCGGCGACCAGCAGGAGCTCGGGGCGGGCGGCGAGTGACTGTTCCATGATCGGTCTCACATAACTTCTGTCAGCGAGGGCGTTTCCGCCCGGCTCGTACGGTGTATCAGGCGGCGGGGTCTTCTTCGGGCTCGTCGCCCGGCAGCGGATCTTTGGGGGCGAAGGCCTTCAACAGCGCATCGGTCAAGAGCAGCTTCGCTTTGCGGACCTCGGTGAAGGGCACGGCGACCGTGGCCTTGTCGTCGGTCACGGTGAGGCGATCCTGCTCGTCGATGCCGACGATGACGCCCTTGAAGCGCTTGCGGCCGTCGATCAGGCGCTCGCTTTCGAACTTCGCGTCGAAGCCGGCGTATTTCCTGAAATCTTCGCGGCTGATCAGCGGGCGGTCGATGCCGGGCGAGGTCACTTCCAGCGTATAGGCGAGCTTGATCGGGTCCTCGACGTCGAGCAGGGCCGAGACGGCGCGGCTGATGTCGGCGCAATGCTCCACGTTCATGCCCGAGCCGTCGGCGGGTTCCGCCATGATCTGCAGAACCGGGCGACTGCCGCCACCGAAACTGACGCGCACCAGGCGAAAGCCCATGCTCTCCAGCGACGGTGCGATCATGCGCTCGATGACCTCGACTTCCCTCAACAGCGACCCTTTCCGGTATGGCGACGGGAGCGGCCGGGCCGCTCCCTCTCGAAAACTGAAAGCAGAAACGAAAAGTGGGCCCGCAGGCCCACCGATCAAGCTAACCAACCATCGGTGGGATTAGCAGCGCCGCATAATAGTCGGATGTTGCGGGACTGCAAGCAAACTCGTGGCACCGATCGCGCGGGCCTGCCGCGCGCACCTGTTCGGGATTTCCTCCAGTCCCGGGGGGTGGCAGGATCGCCGGATGGAACGAGAACCCCGCGTCGGCTGCGGCGCCGCCATCATCGTCGACGGCCGGATCCTGTTGATCCGGCGCCGGCACGCGCCCGAAGCGATGCATTGGGGCCTGCCCGGCGGCAAGGTCGAATGGCTGGAGCCGGTCGTCGCCGCCGTCGCGCGCGAGGTGCGAGAGGAACTGGGCATCGTCATCGAGCCCCGGCGCCTGCTGTGCGTCTGCGACCAGATCGACCAGGCCGCCGGCACCCACTGGCTGGCGCCGGTCTATCGGGTCGACCGCTACGAGGGCGAGCCCCGGGTGATGGAGCCGGACAAGCACCTCGCCTGCGGGTGGTTCCCGCTGGACGCGCTGCCGGTGCCGCTGACGGCGGCGACGAGGATGGCACTGGTGTCGCTGGTCTGACGTCCCCCCATCCCGTCACCCCCGGGCTTGACCCGGGGGGCCGCGTGCATCAGCCGATCCGGTCCTACGAGGTATTCCTCCGGGGGACGAATTTGGTCGGAAATGGCGGTTATTGTCGAGCCACCCGCTTGAACCGCAAGAACGCCGGCCGTCGTCCTTGCGTGATCGCTTTCGCCTCGTAGCGCGTCTGTGGCCAGTCTTCCGGGCGTTCGCGCCAGTCGGCGGGGCCGCGGGCCAGCCATTCGAAGTCGGGATGCGCGGTCGTACGGGCAAGCATCCAGCGCAGGTAATCGACATGGTCGGTGCCGAGGCGCAGTTCCGCGCCGTCGACCATCAACTGGGCCAGCCGGTCGAGCGTCTCGGTCGAGACCAGGCGGCGCTTGTGGTGCCGGACCTTGCGCCAGGGATCGGGGAACAGGATGAACACGCGGTCGAGCGACGCCGGCGGCAGGATGTCGAGCACCTGCCGCGCGTCCTCCGTCACGACGCGGATGTTCGTGCTGCCGGTGCGGGTGACGTGGCCCAGCATCGTGACGATGCCGTTCTCGAACACTTCGCAGCCGATCAGGCCGATATCGGGGTTGCGCTCCGCCTGCGCCGCCAGATGCTCGCCGCCGCCGAAACCGATCTCGAGCCAGACGACCCGCGGCTTCGCCGGAAAGATGCCGTCCGGGCCCTTGGCCGCAAGTTCGTCGAGCGGGAGTTTCAGGCTGGGCAGCGCCTCGTCGAGTAGGCGCTGCTGGTTGGCGCGCAGCTTGTGGCCGCGTCGCCGCCCATGCAGACGGTCGCGACGGGGGACCGTCGCGTCCGTTTCGTCCATTTAGCCGAAAACGCGCTTCAGCTCGTCGACCAGGTCGAGCTTTTCCCACGAGAAGCCGCCGTCCGCCTCGGGCTTGCGACCGAAATGGCCATAGCTCGAGGTGCGCGTATAGATCGGCTTGTTCAGGCCCAGATGGGTCCGGATGCCGCGCGGCGTCAGGTTGACCAGCTCCTGCAGCACGGTCGAGAGCTTCTCTTCGTCCACATTGCCGGTATTGGCGGTGTCGATATAGACCGACAGTGGATGCGACACACCGATCGCGTAGCTGAGCTGGATCGTGCAGCGGTCGGCGAGACCGGCACCGACCACGTTCTTGGCCAGGTAGCGCGCGGCATAGGCGGCCGAGCGGTCGACCTTCGTCGGATCCTTGCCGGAGAAGGCGCCGCCGCCATGGGGCGAGGCACCGCCGTAGGTGTCGACGATGATCTTGCGGCCGGTCAGGCCTGCATCGCCGTCCGGACCGCCGATGACGAAGCGGCCGGTCGGGTTGACGTAGAACTTGTCCTCCGGGCACATCCAGCCTTCCGGCAGGGCGGCCATCACGTGCGGACGGACGATCTCGCGCACTTCGGCGACGTCGATCGTGTCGGAATGCTGGGTCGAGACCACGATCGAGGTGGCGCCGACCGGCTTGCCGTTGCGGTACTGCAGCGAGACCTGGCTCTTGGCGTCGGGGCCGAGCAGCGAGGACTGGCCATCCTTGTGACGGGCCGTTGCCATCGAATGCAGGATGGTGTGCGCGTACTGGATCGGCGCCGGCATCAGCTCTTCGGTCTCGCGCACGGCGTAGCCGAACATGATGCCCTGGTCGCCGGCGCCTTCGTCCTTGTTGCCGGCGGCGTCGACGCCGACGGCGATGTCGGCCGACTGCTCATGGACGTAGCATTGGATCTCGGCATTCTTCCAATGGAAGCCGGCCTGCTCGTAGCCGATGTCCTTGATCGCCTGGCGGGCGGTCTCGATCAGCCGTTCCGACGTGACCGAGGCGGGGCCGCGGACTTCGCCGGCCAGCACGACGCGATTGGTCGTGGCCAGGGTCTCGACGGCGATGCGCGCCTGGGGATCGGCGCCCAGGTACAGATCGACGATCGAATCCGAGATCCGATCGCAAACCTTGTCCGGATGGCCTTCGGAAACGGATTCGCTGGTGAAAACGTAGTCGGTCTTGACCAAGGTCAACCTCTCATCGATGACGGCTTTCCCTGACGTCGGCCCCTTGCCGACCGGTGGGCGCACGACGGCCCAAGTCGCCAATCATGTTGGCGGCCGCCTTTCTTGCGAGAGAGGTTGGCTTCCCGTCAAGGGATTTGGTGATTCGACCGACGCGATGCTCAATTGTCCGAGCTGTCGTCACCCTCGACCGGCGCCAGGACCTTGGCCAGTTCGAACAGGCGGCGGCGCACCGACGGGTCGGCGATCCGATAATAGGCGCGTACGAGTTCGAGCGTCTCGCGCCGTGCCATGGGTTCCGCTTCGAAGGCGGCGGCCGGTGGGGGCGTCAGCCCCTGGCTCTGCTGGATCTGACGCATGGCCGTGACAGTGTCCGGGCTCATTTCGCCGAAGAAGAACTGCACCGGCACGTCGAGCACGCCGGACAATTCCCACAGGCGCGAGGCACCGATGCGGTTGGCGCCGCGCTCGTATTTCTGAACCTGCTGGAAGGTGAGGCCGATCGCCTCGCCCAACCGCTCCTGGGACAGGCCGAGCAAGGTGCGCCGCAGCCGGACCCGGGCACCGACATGGACGTCGATCGGGTTCGGCCGGTCCAACTTGGGACGGCGGCGGACGGGCGCTTTGCGCGGGGGCGGGCCGGAAAGATTTTGAGCCATGAACCAACAACCTGACGCTGATGAATGCAATGCGGAAGCACGCACCGCTCTTCTTCCAACGCATCGATCGATAATCGGTTCCTCGGCGGTTTCGCTCGGATCAGCGCCTGCGCGCCAGAACAAGGGCCGCGCCGCCTGTGACAAAAATCAGGAGAAAGAGAATGAGGTCGCCCCAACGGCCGTAGAGAGTGGCGGTCGGCAGGCCCGCCGGCAGCGGCACGTCGAGTACGCCCGATCGGCCGAGTCCGAGGCTGGCCAGCACGCGGCCATGGGCGTCGACCACACCTGAAATGCCGGTGTTCGCGGCACGGACCAAGGGCAAGCCCTCCTCGACCGCACGGGTGCGCGCGATGGCGAAATGCTGATGCGGTCCGGTCGAGGTGCCGAACCACGCATCGTTGGTGACGTTCAGGATCCAGGCCGGGCGGTGCTGCTCGTTGATCACCTCATGGGGAAAGATCGCTTCGTAGCAGATGATCGGCCCGGCCGGCGGCAGGGCGCCGAGCGCAATCGTCGCAGGGCCGGGCCCGGTCGAGAAATCGAAGCGGCGGGCGACGATCTGGTTGAACTTCAGGTATTTGTGCAGCGGCACGTATTCGCCGAACGGGACCAGGTGGAACTTGTCGTAGCTCGAGACCAGGGCGCCGGTCCGATCGATCGCCGAGATGTTGTTCCACGCCTTGAAGTCATCGCCGGTGCCCTGCTGCATGCGCAGGGTGCCGGTGATGACCAGGCCGTCCTTGGGCACGACCTCCGCGATGGCGGCCCGGGCATCGGGTTCCAGGTTGAGCGGGAAGCCGACGGCGCCCTCGGGCCAGATCTGGGCGGTGACCTTGTCGGCGCCGGGGCTGCGGGCCAGCGCCAGCAGCCGGAAGAACCGGTCGCGCTCCAGCGCCTGGCTCGACACTGCGGTCTGTTCGAACGCCGGCTGGACCAGGCGCAAAGTGACGCCGGCGACCAGCGGGTCGGGGCCGTCGGCCAGGCGCAGGCCGCCCCAGATCAAGGCCGCGGCGAGGCCAACGAGGCCGACGAGCGGGGCCAGGGCCGGCCGGCCGGCGTCGCCCAGGCGGGCCGGCAGAGCCGCGACCAGCACGGTCAGCAGGCTGACGCCATAGATGCCGATCAGCGAGACGGACTGCAGCCCGGCCAGCAGCGGCAATGCGTCGCCCGACCAGGCATAGCCGATGAGCACCCAGGGAAATCCGGTCAGGATATGGCCGCGCAGCCACTCGAACAGGCCCCATGCGGCGGCGAGCGCCAGGATGCGCCCGACGCCGGGGCGCCAGAAGAAGCGCCGGGCGAGAGCGAGGGCAGCGCCGTTGAACAGCGATAGCAGAGCGGGCAGGCCCAAGAGCGCGATCGGCACCATCCACCAGAACTGCGCGATATCGACGAACATCGCCTCCGCCGTCCAGTAGAGGCTAGGGACGTAGAATCCCAGGCCCCACAGGAACCCGTCGGCGAAGGCGCCGCGCCAGCCGGGGCGGCCGTCGGCCAGCCAGACCAGGCCGGGGAAGGCCAGGAACAGCAGCGGCACCAGGTTGAACGGCGGCATGCTTGCCGCGGCCAGCACGCCCAGCAGGATGGCAATGCCGGCGCGGCGCCAGCCCGTGGCCTGCCCAATCCGGCGGGCGAGACGCGGCAAGGCGGCGCCGAAATCGCCGCCGGCGCGAACCTGTGCTTCCTCAGATATCATCGCCGGCCGGTTCGATCTTAGGCGCACGCCGGACACGCAGGCGGCGCAGGCGACGCTGGTCAGCGTCCAACACCTCGAACACGATGCCCGACGGATGCTCGATCCGCTCGCCGCGCAACGGCACGTGGCCGGCCAGCATGAAGATCAGGCCGCCGACGGTATCGACCTCCTCTTCGGCATTGACCAGCAGCAGGCGGATGTCGAGCGCCGTCTCCAATTCCTCGATCGGCGTGCGCGCATCGACGATCAGGCTGCCGTCGGCCCGCTCCAGGATATGCGCCGGCTCGGTCTCGTCATGCTCGTCCTCGATGTCGCCGACGATCTCCTCGACCAGGTCCTCGATCGTGATCAAGCCGTCGATGCCGCCGAATTCGTCGACCACGAATGCCATATGGACGCGCTGCTGGCGCATCTGCGACAGCAGGTCGAGGACGCGCGAGGAGGGCGCCACGAACAACGCCTTGCGCAGCAGACGCGGCAATGGCGCGGTCTTGCCGGCGGCGACGTAGCCCAGCACGTCCTTGACGTGGATCATGCCGACCACATGGTCGAGATCGCCCTCATAGACCGGCAGGCGCGAATGGCCCTCGTCGATCAGCAGCTTCACGACGTCGGCGAACGGCGTGGCCAGATCGACCGCCACGATGTCGACGCGCGGCACCATCACGTCCCAGGCCGCCAGATCGCGCAGCTTCAGCACGTTTTCGATGAGCGCGCGCTCGTGGCTGTCGAAGGCCGCGGTGCCCTCGGCATCGGGGTCGTCGTTCTCGGCGGCCGCCCCGCTGGTCCATCGCTTGAAGCGATCCCACAGCGTCGGCTGCTCGCCGTCACGGGCCTTCGGATAGGAGGCGTCAGTCATCGATCGCGCCTGCCAGCTCTGTCACGTAGGGATCGGCGATGCCGAGCCCGGCCAGGATGCGGATCTCGAGCGCTTCCATCCGCTGGGCCTCATCCTCGTCCAGATGATCGTACCCCAGAAGATGCAGCACGCCATGCAGCACGAGATGGGCGACATGGTCGGCGAACCGCTTGCCCTGCCCGCCAGACTCGCGCTCGCAGGTTTCATACGCAAGGGCAATGTCGCCCAATTCGAGCGGCACGCCGACGAACTCCGGTTCCGGCACCATGCCCTCGGCGGTTTCCGTTGCCGGAAACGACAGCACGTTGGTCGGATTGTCCTTGCCGCGCCACGTACGGTTCAACTCGTGCACGGCAGCATCGTCGGTCAGGAGGATGCTGATGCCGGCCGGGCCGATGCCCGGGCAGGCGGCCTCGAGCGTCCGTCGGGCCAGGGCGGCGATCCAGACCTCGGTGTCGGGCAGCGCGCGATGCCAGCTCTCCGCCTCGACCGAGACGAGGATGGGAACGTCGCTCATGGGACCGGGCCAGGCTCCACGACGGGGTTCTCCGCATCGCGGGCTGCCGTGCGTTGGCGGTCGCGGGCGTTGTAGGCATGGACGATGCGCTGGACCATCGGATGGCGCACGACGTCGTCCTCGCCGAAGCGGACGGTCGCCACACCCTCGACCCCTTCGAGCGTGTCCAGCGCGTCCTTCAGGCCCGATTGGGTGCCGCGCGGCAGGTCGACCTGGGTGAGATCCCCGGTCACCGCCATCCGCGAGCCTTCGCCCAGCCGGGTCAGGAACATCTTCATCTGCACGGCGGTTGTGTTCTGCGCCTCGTCCAGGATGACGAAGGCATGGGCCAAGGTCCGGCCGCGCATGAAGGCGAGCGGTGCCACTTCGATGTCGCCGTTGCCCAGCCGCTTCAGGATCTGGTCGGCCGGCAGCATGTCGTGCAACGCGTCATAGAGCGGGCGCAGGTACGGATCGACCTTGTCCTTGAGGTCGCCCGGCAGGAAACCCAGGCGCTCGCCCGCCTCGACCGCGGGGCGCGACAGGATGATGCGCTGGACCTGGCCAGTCATCAGCATGTCGACGGCGGCGGCGACCGCCAGATAGGTCTTGCCGGTGCCGGCGGGGCCGAGCCCGAACACCAGGTCGTTCTGGCGCAGGGCCTGGATATAGGAGCGCTGTGTGACAGAGCGCGCGGTGATCTGGCGCTTGCGGGTGCGGATCGCCAATTCCGGCTCGGGCGGCGGCAGGGGCGCCGCGTCGGGCCGGCGCGGCTCGGTCGCGCGGGCCGGCACGATGCGCAGCACGGCGTCGACCTCTGCCTGGTCGAGCTCGACCCCGCGCCTCAGCCGGTCATAGAGCGTCGTCAGCACGATGCGCGCCTGCTCGACCGCGGAGGCCGGGCCATCGATGGTCATGACGTTGCCGCGCGCGGTCAGGCGGACGCCCAGGCGCCGCTCGATCCGGTCGAGATGCTGGTCATGCTCGCCGACCAGGTGGGCCAGCAGGGAATTGTCGTCGAACGCCATCTGCACGGATGGCTGCTCCGGCAGGTCGGGGGCGGGGCTCATGCTGCGTTCGCCGTTTCGTCGCCGACCAGCACCAGGTCTCCGCCCAGGCTCTGCAGGGTGGCGTCGGTGATATGGACCGGCTGGATCGTGCCGATCAGGCGCGGGTCGGCCAGCGCGTGAACGCCCTGCAGGTACGGGCTGCGGCCGATCAGCTGGCCTTCGTGGCGGCCGGGCTTCTCGAACAGCACGGGCAGGGTCCGGCCGATCATGCCGGCGAAGAACGCGCGCTGCCGGCGCTCCAGCACGTCCTGCAGCTCCAGCAGGCGCGCCTGCGCGAGGTTGTCCGGCACCTTGTCCTCGATATTGGCCGCCGGCGTGCCGGGACGTGGCGAATAGCGGAACGAGAAGGCCTGGACGAACCCGACCTCCTCCACGAGATCCATGGTTGCCCGGAAATCCTCATCGCGCTCGCCGGGGAAGCCGACGATGAAGTCGGACGAGAACACGATGTCGGATCGGGCCGCGCGGAAGCGGTCGATCAGGGTCAGATAATGGGCGGCGGTATGCTTGCGGTTCATCGCCTCCAGGATCCGGTCGCTGCCCGACTGGACCGGCAGGTGCAGGAACGGCACCAGTTGGGCCAGGTCGCCATGGGCCTGGATCAGCGCGTCGTCGACGTCGCGCGGGTGTGAGGTCGTGTAGCGGATGCGCTCCAGCCCGGGGATCTCCGCCAGTGCATAGGCCAGCTGCGCCAGGCCCCAGGTGCCGCCGTCCGGCGCCTCGCCATGGTAGGCATTGACGTTCTGGCCCAGCAGGTTGAGCTCGCGCGCACCCGCGGCGACCAGCCGGCGCGCCTCGACCATCACGGCCGCTGCCGGTCGCGAATATTCCGCACCGCGCGTGTAAGGCACGACGCAGAAGGTGCAGAACTTGTCGCAGCCTTCCTGGATCGACAGGAACGCCGACACGCCGGGCGCCACGCTCTCGGTCGGAAGGAAATCGAACTTCGCCTCGGCCGGGAAATCCGTGTCCAGGATGCCGCGGCCCTTGCCGTCGGGACCGGGCGCGGTGCGGGCGGCGCGGGCGACCATCTCGGGCAGGCGGTGATAGGTCTGCGGACCCAGCACGATGTCGACATAGGGTGCGCGGCGCATGATCTCCGCGCCCTCGGCCTGGGCGACGCAACCGGCGACGGCGATGATCATGTCGCCATCGGTCTTCGCCGATTTCAGCGGCCTGAGGCGGCCCAGTTCGGAAAACACCTTCTCCTCCGCCTTCTCGCGGATGTGGCAGGTGTTGAGGATGACCATGTCGGCGCCGTCGGGCGTATCGGACGGGCTGAAGCCGAGCGGCGCCAGGACGTCGGCCATGCGTGCCGAATCGTAGACGTTCATCTGGCAGCCATAGGTCTTGATATAGAGCTTCTTGGTCAAAGCGACCTCGGGTCCTGGCAAATCATCGGTCTGTCCAACGGGTGCCGTCAGGCCGCGACGGCGGCAGTCTGGGTAGGGACGGGCTCGATGCCCCGGCCGCTGTTGGCGCGGGCCAGCGCGTCGGCAATCACCTTCTCGCAATGTTCGGCCAGTCGCTTGCGCGAACCCAGCGCCTCGACCGTCACGGGCTCATGGAACTCGACCATGATCTCCGTCAGGCCCAGGCCCGCCAGATGCCAGAGATGGTCGGCGAGCGCCATGTCGCCGTACCAGGCGAAATAAGGGCGCATATGGCGCCCGATCGGCGTGCCGTTCAAGCTGACATAAGCGACGGTTACCGGCTGTACCGCCAGCGCATGGCCGTCGACCTGGATCTCGGCGGCGCTGAACAGCGCGCTCTTGAACGGTCTTAGCCGGTTGCCGTCGTTGCTGGTGCCTTCGGGAAACAGGATCAGGTTGTCGCCGGCCTGCAACCGGCCGGTCAGGCTGTCGCGCTGCTGCGCGGTCGAGCTGCGCACCCGGCGCTCGACGAACACGGTGCGCTGCAACTGCGCCAGGATGCCGAACACGGGCCAGCTCTTGACCTCGCTCTTGGCGACGAACGAGCCGGTGATGAGCGCGCCCAGCACCTCGATGTCGATGTAGGACGCATGATTGGACACGAACAGCGTCGGCCGCGCGGTCGAAAGCCGTCCGCGCACCGTGACGCGCAGGCCCAGCACCCGGCAGACCAGGCGATGATACAGCCGCGGCAGGTGCCGGCTGACGCCGCGCCAGCCGAAGGCGAGCGACAAGGCCTGGAGCGGGAGCGTGGTGGCCGTCACCAGCAGATAGCCCGTGAGCCGGGCGAGGCTCAGGCCGTTGGTCGCGAGCTTGGTCACGCGTCGAGCGAGCCCATCGGCGGCTCAGCCGGGCTTGCGGTCGGTGCCGTTGATCGGCACGGCATAGAGCTCCAGCCGATGGCCGACCAGCTTGTATCCGAGCTCCTGCGCGACCCGATGCTGCAGCTCCTCGATAACCGCGTTCTGGAATTCGATGACACGGCCCGACTGGACGTCGATCAGATGATCGTGATGGTCCGCCGGCCGCTCCTCGTAGCGCGCCCGACCGTCGCCGAAATCATGGCGTTCCAGGATGTTCGCCTCTTCGAACAGGCGCACCGTCCGGTACACCGTCGCGATCGAGATCTTGGGATCGACCACGGTCGCGCGGCGATATACAGCCTCGACGTCCGGGTGATCGTCGGCTTCCGATAGGACGCGCGCGATGACCCGACGCTGGTCGGTCATCTTCAGCCCCTTGTCGATACAGACCTGCTCTAGGCGCGAAACCATTCCCACATCCGCCATTAACGCGTCGAAGCCGCCGAACTATATCGAAACCCGGGCCGGCAGCCTACGGCCAATCGAGGATGGCGCAAATGCGCGGGCCTGGATGCCGGTGAAATGCGGCGGGGGTGCCGCAACCCCGGGCGATCGATCGCCCGACAGGCCGCGGCACCCCCGAACGAGGCCGGTATTGGTCTATTCGTCGGCGCGACGGGCGCGGGTGCCCAGGCCGATTTCCTTGGCGAGCTTGCTGCGCTGCAGGGCGTAGTTCGGCGCCACCATCGGATAGTCCGGCGGCAGGCCCCAGCGCTCCCGGTAGTCTTCCGGCGTCATGTTGTAGGAGGTCTTCAGATGCCGCTTCAGCATCTTCAGCTTCTTGCCGTCCTCCAGGCAGACGATGTAGTCGGGATGGATCGACTTCTTCACGGAAACGGCAGGCTGCGGCTTTTCCTGAACCGGCTCCGGGACGGTGCCCATCGACGTCAGCGAGCGGTAGACCTGGCTGATCAGGACCGGCAGCTCGTCCACGGACACCTGATTGTTGGAAACGTGAGCCGCCACGATCTCTGTCGTAAGACCCAGCAAATCCACGCCCTCGGCTTCTTCAGTCATGCTTTCTTGCCCCAAGGTAATTCGCGCGGGGCAAGATAGGTTGGCCGTTGACGCAAAGCAATAACTCTTAAGTGTTTTTCCAATTTGCCGCGCCATCTGCAAAGGCGCCGCGGATAGAAAATTTGTCACGCAGCGGCAATGAGGCGCGCAATTGGTATAGTCCAGCGACGGAAAGCTGGCTTTTTGCAGATGCGAAAGATGTTGCGGCCGATTCGGCCGACGCAGACCTTTGGCAAATCGCTTCCGGCCATCGAGCCCCAGCAGCGGTCGAATGCTGTGCCGGCGCGTCCTTCGACCGGCGCCACCAGGGCCGTCCGGCTGCTTAGATTGCTGCCTAGATTATTGGGCGCCGCAACAGATGGGCGGCCACCCGCTTGTTTCCTGGTCTCTTGTAGTAGTCGCGCCGCGTGCCTTCGACGAGGAATCCGAGTCGGGCATAGAGGCGCTGCCCGGGAATATTGTCGGCCGCGACTTCCAGAAAGGCGTTCGTCGCCCCGCGGCGGCGGCCGACCTCGAAGAAATCCGCCATCAGCCGCATGGCCACCCGCCGCCGCCGAGCCGCCGGGCGCACGCCGACGGTCAACAGCTCGGCATCCTCGGCGACGAACAGCAGCAGAGCGAATCCCAGCGGCTCCGGCGGGTTCACCGCCCGGTCGATTGCCATGCGCCCGATCGCGCCGGGCATGGCGAGCAGATCTGCGATCGCCCGCTCGTCCCAGGCGTCGAAACCGAACGCTTCCTGATGGATCAGTGCCGCGACGCGCAGTTCCGCGGCGCCGATCGTGACGATCGCGATCTCGGGCGGGCGGGCGGGCTTGCTCACGGCTTCGGCTTCAGTTGGGTCACGTCGGGCGCCCGCAGGTAGAGCGGGTGGGCCTGCAGCCGATCGATGCTTCGGCTTCCGAGGTCGGCGACGAGGCGGGCCATGTCGGCCGCGCGGATGCGCCGGGGGGCGGCATCGAGCTCGATGCCGGGCGCGAAGGCCTGGCCGGCAAGATTGGGGACGCCGTCGCCGGCGATATGCCAGGCGCCGGCGCCGAGCCAATCGGCCAGCGAATCGGGGTCGAGCTGGGCCGGCTCGCCGGTCGGTCGGAGTGTCCCGTCGAACCGCTGGGCGAACACCGGTCCGCGCCGGCTGTCGATCACGATCGCGACCGGACGGTCTGCGGGCTCCAGCCCGGCCGCGATGGCCTCGAAGGAGGTGAGGGCCGCGAGCGGCTTGCCTGCGGCGAGCGCCAGCCCGCGGGCGGCCGACAGGCCAAGGCGCACGCCGGTGAAGGAGCCGGGGCCGACCGTGGTCGCGATGGCGTCGAGCTCGATCCAATCCACGCGCGCCTCGGCCATGATCGTGCGGATCATCGGCAGCAGCGCCTCGGCCTGGCCGCGTTCCATGGCGGCGAAGCGTTCGGCCACGACGCTGCCGTCGATCAGCATGGCCGCCGAGCAGCTGGCGCCGGAGCAATCGAACGCGAGCACGCGGGTCAGGCGCTCGCTCACCGGGCGGGCCCCGTGCTAACTGAAGGTTCCAAACCCTGCCGAACGGTCATCGGAACATGCTGGTCGAAATCACCGAAGCCACCCACGACGTCCTCCTCGACATCGCCTACGCCACCACGAACAATTTCACAGGCGCGCCGGTCTATACGCGTTCCGCATGCTATTTGCACCCGGATGCGCGGGTATGCCTGGAGCGCGCGATCGACCTCGCCGGCCGGCAAGGATTGCGCCTCAAGATCTTCGATGCGTTCCGGCCGTCGGAAGCGCAATGGAAATTGTGGAATTTCCGGCCCGATCCGCAGTTCATCGCCGATCCGCGCCGCGGCTCGCCCCATTCGCGTGGCGCCGCCGTCGATCTCAACTTGGTCGACCGGCAGGGGAGCGAACTCGACATGGGCACCAGCTTCGACGCGTTCACGCCGCTGTCGCATCACGGCAATACCGAAATCCCGGCCGAGGCTCAGCGCAACCGGCTGTTGCTGATGGGCCTGATGACGACGGCCGGCTGGGATTTCTATCGGAACGAATGGTGGCATTATCAGCTGTTCGATGCGCGTGCGCGCTATCCGGTGCTGAGCGACACCGTACTGCCGCAGGGGATGATGAGGGGGGCTTGACGATGGCGCGTCCCTTGCTGTTCGGCGCGGCCTATAGCGTCTATGTACGCATCGCGCGGCTGACGCTCGAAGAGAAAGGCGTTGCCCACGATCTGGTGCCGGTCGATGTCTTCGCTGCGGACGGGCTGCCGGCCGACTATCTGCAGCGCCAGCCGTTCGGGCGCATTCCCGCGTTCGAACATGAGGGGTTCCGCCTGTTCGAGACCGGCGCGATCACCCGCTACGTCGACGAGGCCTTTCCCGGGCCGAGGCTGCAGCCGGAAGGCGCGCGCGATCGCGCACGGGTCAACCAGATCATCAGCATCCTGGACAATTACGCCTACCGCACCCTGGTCTGGGACATCTATGTCGAGCGCGTGTCCGGGCCGGCGAAGGGGCGGCCCGCCGATGAAGCGCGGATCGCGGCAGCCTTGCCGCAGGCGCGCCGCTGCCTCGATGCCTTGGTCGATCTGATGGGCGACGGGCCCTGGCTGGCCGGGTCGGACCTCAGCCTGGCCGATCTTCACGCCGCGCCGATGATCGCCTATTGCGTCAGGGCGCCGGAAGGCCGCGCGCTGATCGAGCGCGCTCCGCGCCTCCAGGTCTGGTGGGGGCGCATGGCCGCTCGTCCCGGCATGCTCGCCACCGAGTTCGTACCCTGACGGATCGCCGGCCTATTTCAATTCGGCGCAGACCGCGACAAGCTGGTCGATCTCGGCCTCGCTGTTGTAGTAATGCGGCGAGGCGCGGACGAGCGTTGGCAGAGACCTGGCTTGGGCGTCGAGTAGCGTGCTCGACGGCTGCGATGCGCCGATCGTGACGCCGGCTCGCGCCGCCGCCGCGACCACGGCCGAGGCCTCGTGGCCCTCGATCGTGAAGCTGACGATCGCCGACGGATTGCGGCCGAGGTCGCGGAGCGTCACGCCGCGAATGTCGGCGAGCCCGCCGCGTAGCCTGTCAGCGAGCAACCGGCAGCGCGCCTCGATGGCCTCGAGGCCCAAGGCGAGCGCATACTCGACGGCGACGCCCAGGCCGGCGCGCGCGGCGTAGTTGTTCTCCCAATTCTCGAAGCGCCGCGCGTCCGGCCGCAGTTCGTAGCGGTCGGGCGCGACCCAGGGTGCCGCGAAATGATCGATCATCGGCGGCTCGAGCGTTTCGAGCAGACCGCGACGCACATAGAGAAAGCCGGTGCCGCGCGGCCCGCGCAGGAACTTGCGCCCGGTCGCGGCCAGCATGTCGCAGCCGACCGCCTCGACATCGACCGGCATCTGTCCGACCGCCTGGCAGGCGTCGAGCAGGTAGGGGATGCCGTGGGCGCGTGCGACCCTGCCGACCGCCGCGGCCGGATTGGTCAGGCCACCGTTGGTCGGAACCCAGGTGATCGCGATCAGCTTCGCCCGATCGTCGATCATCCGTTCCAGCGCCGCCACGTCGAGCGCGCCGTCCGCGTCGCTCGGCACCACGTCGATTACGGCGCCGGTGCGCTTTGCCACCTGCAGATACGCCACGTAGTTGGCCGCGTATTCCGCCTCCGCCGTCAGGATCCGGTCGCCCGGCGCGAAGGGCAGGGCGTAGAACGCCATCTGCCAGGCGACCGTGGCGTTTTCGGTCAGCGCGATTTCCACCGGGTCGGCGTTGAGCAGCCGGGCGACCGAGCCATAGACCGCCTCCAGCGCGTCATGTTCCTGCGCGGCGGCGGCATAGCCGCCAATTTCCGCCTCGAGATCGATGTGCCGCTTCAAGGCATCGACCACCGGGATCGGCATCAGCGCCGCGCCGGCATTGTGCAGATAGGCCCGGCGGGCCGTCGCGGGCGTGTCGGCGCGAATGCGCGCGAGATCGATCATCGCAAATCAGCCCACGCCGGTCGCCCGGTGCGCGGCCCCCTGGTTCAGGCGAAGGAACAGACGTCGTCGAAATCGAAGCGCGGGCTGCGTCCGAACAGCTTGGCCGGATCGCCATAGCCGAGGTTGCACAGGAAATTCGTCTGGAACCGGCCGTCCGGGAAGAACTCGGCATCGACCTTCTTGAGGTCGAAGCCAGACATCGGTCCGCAATCCAGCCCAAGCGCGCGGGCGGCGATCATCAGGTAGGCGCCCTGCAGCGTCGAGTTGCGGACCATGGTGGCCTGGATCATGGCGTCGTTGCCGGTGAACCAGGACTTGGCGTCCGCATGGGGGAACAGCTTGGGCAGATGCTCGTAGAACTGCGTGTCCTGGGCGATGATCGCGGTGACCGGCGCCGCCATGGTCTTGTCCAGATTGCCGGCCGACAGGGCGGGCTTCAGGCGCTCCTTGCCTGCGGCGGTGGTCACGAACACGACGCGCATCGGGCTGCAGTTGGCGCTGGTCGGGCCCATCTTGGCCAGGTCGAACACCTGGCGCACCAGGCTCTCCGGCACCGGCTTGTCCTGCCAGCCATTGTGGGTGCGGGCGGTGCGGAACAGGGTGTCGAGGCTGCGCTCGTCGATCGCGGTGGACATGGAGGGCTCCTGGAACGGCGGTAAAATGGCCCTCTGCCCGTATCACGGGGGGCGGCCGGACGGAAAGCACTAAACCGTTATGCGGCCGGCCAGTTTTCCGCCTTGACGGCCGCCAGGCGCGGCTCGGCGTCGACCGCGTCGGCGATCTGGGCCAGGCGCGGGCAATAGCTGCGGAACCAGTCGCGGCGCGGCCGCCAATTGACCATGGCCCAGACGTAGAGGTCGAGGGCCGAGCGCTCGCTGCCCAACATCCAGGGGCCGGCGATGCTGGTCTCGATCTGACGCCAGGCGCGCTGCCGCTCGGCATCGGTCACGGCGCGCAGCTCGTCGCGCCCTTCCTGCTCGTTGACGTAGCGGCTGGGATCGTCGCCATAGGTGAAGGTCGGATAGATCGAGGCGACCAGGAAGATCAGCCAGCGCAGGAAGGCGGGGCGGGTCGCGCTCCCCGGCTTTGGGGCCAGTCCGGCATCGGGTGCCAGGTCGATGATGTGCAGCACCATGGCGGCGCTCTCGGTCATCACGCTGCCGTCGGGCAGGATCAACACCGGGACCTGGCCCAACGGATTGAGCTGGAACAGCCGGTCCCGCTCGGGACCCGGCTGCCACAGGTCCAGCATCTCGGTCTCGTACGGCAGTCCCGACAGGGCCAGCGCCGCCTCGACGATGGCGGAGCCGGTGCCTGGGTTGCCGATCAGCCGGAACATGCCCATCGGCGCCGTCAGATCGCGCGGACTTCCTGCACTTCCGGAATATAGTGGCGCAGCATGTTCTCGATGCCGGACTTCAAGGTCGCGGTCGAGCTGGGGCAGCCCGAGCAGGAGCCGTGCATCTCGAGATAGACCACGCCCTCGTCGAAGCGATGGAACACGATGTCGCCCCCGTCCTGGGCGACGGCCGGTCGGACGCGCGTGTCGATCAGTTCCTTGATCTGTACGACCAGGTCGCTGTCGCCCTCGGCCGCGGTCGAGGCGGGCGTGTTGCTGCCGGCGGTCGTGTCCGGCGTCATGATCGGCTGACCGGTGGTGAACGCCTCCATGATCGCGCCCAGGATCGAGGGCTTGAGCGCGTACCAGTCATGGTCGTTCGACTTGGTAACCGTGACGAAGTCGTAGCCCAGGAACACGCCGTCGACACCGTCGAGGCCGAACAGCTTGGTCGCGAGCGGCGACCGCTCGGCCGCAGCGGCATCGGAGAAATTCGCCGTCCCGCTCTCCAGCACGGTGCGACCGGGCAAGAACTTGAGCGTTGCGGGATTCGGGGTCTGCTCGGTCTGGATGAACATGGTGTTCCGGTCGGTCAGAAGGTGAAAAGGTCAGGCCTGCACGTTGGGACGATCGCGGCGCAAGTCAACCCTTTTGGCGGTAAGGGCGCTTGCCGGACAGAAATGTCGGCCCGCTTGTTTTCTTGTCCACATGGTTCTATTTTCAGGACCAGATGGATCTGGAGGCGAGCGATGTGGCAGAATCAGGAGACCGCGGCCATGCTCGGCTTCGGGACGGCGCATCCGCAAACGCCGATGTCGTTCCTGGACGAGGTGACCGAGGGGCTGTCCGTAGCGGCGCTCGATCGGGTGGCGCGGACCCTGGCGCCCGACGACAGCGGTTTCCGCTACCGGATCGTGTCGAAGACCACCCTGGCCCGTCGGTTGAAGCAGCGCGATACCCGGCTTTCGTCCGAGGAAAGCGCGCGGCTGGTCCGCTTGGCCGACGTCTGGGGAGCGGCGCTCGACGTCTGGAAGGAGGCGGGGGCGGCCCGGGCGTTTCTGTTCCGACCCCATGCCATGCTGCACGGCCGGTTGCCGATCGATGTCGTACTCCAGGCCGAGGTCGGCGCCCGCATCGTGCGCGATATTTTGGGTGGGCTGCAATATGGCTCCGCGGTTTGACGGCGCAACGCCTCGACCGCGTCCTGAGCTGCTACCGGATCGGCGACCCGGACGGTGCTTATCCGATCTTCGACGCCACCGGGTCGAAGCTGTTCCCCGGGCGCTGGAACACGCCGGCCAGCCCGATGATCTATACCAGCGAGCATTATTCGACCGCGATGCTGGAAAAACTGGTGCACGGCAGCGGCAGCCTGCCGCCGAACCAGCACTTCATTACGATCACCATCCCGAACGGCGTTTCGTACGAGCTTCTGAGCGAAGCCCATCTGCCGGATTGGGCCGACGAAATCGGCCGGGCGTCGAAAGCCCACGGCGAAGCCTGGCGGATCCAGCGGCGGTCGCTGCTGCTGATCGTGCCCAGCGTCGTCGCCCGCGTCGAGCGCAATATCCTGATCAATCCGGATCATCCGGAATTTCCGTCGATCGCCACTTCGCTGCACCAGCCGGTCTGGTGGGACGCACGGCTGTATTGATCGCTCAGGCGTGAATTGATTTCGCCCGGCTTCGGTCGCATCCTGTCTTCAAAGAAACGACGACGGGAGGACTCCATGACGGAAATGACGGCATTCCAGCAACGCCTGCGACGGGAAGGATTCATCGAAGGCGACGTCAAGGCGCTCGAGCCGGGCATGACCATGGCCGAACACGACCATCCGTTCGACGTCTGCGCCCTGGTGATCGATGGCGAGATCGCCTTGACGATCGAGGGCACCGAGACGGCCTACGGGCCGGGCGACGTCTTCACCATGGCTGCCGGCTGCGCGCATGCGGAGAAGATCGGTCACGCCGGCGTACGCTATCTGGTCGGGCGCCGGCACCCCTGTCCCGAGTCCTGATCGCCTAAGGGCCCATCTGGTCGGCCGGCGGCAGGTAGCCGGTCGGTGCGCCAGCGGGCAGATCGGTGCGGTCCTGGCCCAGCGGCCGCTGCAGCAGCACGAGGTCCAGCCAGCGGCCGAACTTGATGCCGACGCCGACCGCGTGGCCGACGGTGCGGAACCCCATGCGCGTGTGCAGGCGCAGCGAGCCCTCGTTGCCGCTGTCGCCGACGCCGGCCATCATCTGGCGATAGCCCAGCGCCGTACAGATCTCGATGATGCTGCCCAGCAGCGCCGATCCGATGCCGCGGTTGAGGAAGCGCTCGTCGATATAGATCGAGTCCTGCACGGTGAACCGATAGGCCGAGCGCGCCTGATAGGGGCTGACGTAGCAGTAGCCCACGATCCGCCCGTCGAGTTCGGCCAGGCGCCACGGCAGACCGCGGGCCCGGATGTTGTCGAAGCGCCGGACCATCTCCTCGACCGACGGCGGGATCTCCTCGAAACTGCCGTAGCCGGTCTGTACGTGATGCGCATAGATCGCGGCGATCGCCGGCATGTCGGCGACCTCGGCGTCGCGCAAGATGATCTCGGTCATGGCATCTCCTGGGAACTGGGTCGGGGAATGAGGGTGAGGGCAGCGGCCGCGATCAAGGTCAGGCTGGCGGCCATTTCGCCCGGGCTCGGCTGCTCGCCGTCGACGAGCATGCCGAGCGTCAGCGCCACGACCGGGCAAACATAGGCGTAGCTGGCGACCGCCGAGGCGGACCAGCGGCGCAGCAGCGCCAGATACAGGCTGAAGCCGACGACCGTGCTGAGCACGACCAGGACCGCCCAGTTCGCGAGCGCCATGGGTGCGGTGAAGTCCGCCCAGACCGCCGCGGTCCACGGTTCGACCGACGCCGACAGTGCAAGCAGCAGCGCACCGCCGACCAGGCTGTGCCAGGCGGCGAGGCTGATCGGCGACCGGTTCGTCGCGATCGCCTTCATCCGCAAGGTGCCGATGCCGTAGCAGACGGCGCCCAGCGCGATGGCACCCAGGCCGGCCGGCGCGCCGCCGCCGAGGTCCCGGCCCGAGGTCCAGGCCAGCAAACCCAGGCCGGCGACGCCGAGTGCCAGCGCTGCCATCTGGCCGAGGCTTGGCGGGCGTCCGGCGAACAG
The DNA here is from genome assembly GCF_035943795.1 of Aliidongia sp. NCBI lineage: Bacteria > Pseudomonadati > Pseudomonadota > Alphaproteobacteria > Rhodospirillales > Dongiaceae > Aliidongia > Aliidongia sp. Next base: position 190,889 of record NZ_DASZBY010000034.1, read on the forward strand.
CAGGACGGCGAGCGGCACGGTCGCGAAATTGACCGTCGCCGCCAGGCCCGACGGGACCCGGCCGGCGCCCCAGGCCATCAGCCCATAGTTGGCGGCGATCATCAGCACGGCGCCGGGCCACAGCAGCCCCGGCGCCGGCACCCGCGTCCGGCCGCTCGCGAGCCAGAGCACCGCCCCGCCGGCCAGAAAGCGGCTGCCAACGAACAGCAGGGGTGGCAGATGGGCGACGCCATGCTTCAACGGCAACCAGGTCGATCCCCAGGCCAGGCACAGCAGCACAAAGCCGCCGATCGCCGAAATCGACACCCCTCGCCCGGTTCGTTTGACGGAAGCCTCAGTTCGGGTAATGCTCGGGGTTGTCGATATATCCATGTTTCCCAGGATTACGCGGAATGTTGCAGCGCGCAAATCATGATTTCTCCCGGTTCGAGCAATAGATTGGCTAAGGCTAGATGAGCCGGCACCTGCCGTCGCTGGGTGGCCTGCGCGCCTTCGAGGCTACGGCGCGATGCCAGAGCTTCGTCGCGGCGGCCGACGAACTGGGCGTGACCGCCGGCGCCGTCAGCCAGCAGGTCAAGGCACTCGAGGCGCGGCTCGGTCTAGCCCTGTTCGAGCGCCGGCCCCAGGCGCTGGTGCTGACCCCGGCCGGCCGCGACTACGCCCCGGCATTGAAGGCCGCGTTCGATGCGATCGAGACAGCGACCCGGCGGCTGGTGCCGCCGACCCATCGCATCCGCCTTGCCTGCGCCGTGCCGGCCAGCTTCGCGACCTGCTGGCTGCTGCCACGGCTCGCCCGGTTCGAGGCGGCCCATCCCGAGATCGAGCTGGCGATCCTGAATGCCAGCCGCCGGGCCGACCCGGGCCTGGACGGGGCCGACGCCGCGATCCGTCAGGGCCGCGCCGGCTGGCGCGAGCCGGCTTGCGTCTATCTGTTCAACGAGGCTCTGGTGCCGGTCGCGAGCCCGGCCCATGCCGCTGCGACCGATCCGCAGGCCGGGCCGGCCGACGGCGCGACCCTGCTCCAGGCCGAAACGACGCCGGCACTCTGGGCCGCCTGGTCCGCCGCCCATGACCGGCCGCTCGCACCGCGTCGGCGATTGACCCTGGCCGACGACGGGCTGGTCATCCAGGCGGCGCTCAACGGTATCGGCGTGGCGCTGGTCGACCGCCACCTGGTCGAGTCGGCACTGCGCGAGGGCAAGCTGGTGCTGCTCGACGACCGCCCGGCCTGGCGGCCCGGCACCGCCTGGTATCTGGTCCATGGCGAGCGTACCCCGCCGCTTACAGCCTTCGCCCAATGGCTGTTGCAGGAAAGTGCCGGGCCGATGCCGTAGCTAGCGGCGCCGGGTGAAGCCGGCGACGATCAGGCCGAACAGCAGCATCGCCGCCAGATTGAGCGCGAAGGTGAGGGGTGTGAAATGGGGCGGCGGCCAGGCACGCGACAGCGGTACGACGGCGTAGGTCATCACCAGAAAGATCACCGTGCCGGCGGCGAGGCCGCCCAGGACCCAGCGACGCCGCAGCACCGGCAGGCGCGACACCGTGCCCAGATACAGCAGCGCGATCACGATCGACATCAGGCATTGCAGGACGAGACCGAGCAGTGCCGACGGCAGTCCGCCGCTGAACGCCGGCTTGCCGAGCACGCCCGAGGCGATGGCGCGCAGGATGATGACGGGATCGAGCCGATTGATCAGCGCCGCCGCGCCGATGTCGATCACACCGGCGACCAGCCCGCCGGCAATCGCCGTCGTCAGAGGCCGGTATCGGGCCATGGCGCTAGGTCAGGACGTCGATCTGGGCGTCGGTGAGGCTGCCGGGAACGATGGTCAGCGGTACGCGCAGCCGGCCGATCAGCTTGGTCGACAGGGCCGCGATCAAGGGGCCGGGGCCGGTATCGCTGACCGCGGCGGCGAGCACCAGGATCGAGATGGTCGGATCCTCGTCGATCAGCGCCAGCAACTCGTCGTGGACCAGGCCCTCGCGGATATGGATCACCGGCATGGCGCCGGTCAGTCCCGCCACAATGTCCGCGTGACGGCCGACCAGTTCCTCGGCCTCTTCGCGCTTTTCTTCGCGCATCAGGCTTTCCAGCGCCATCCAATGCTGGCGGTCCGGCGGCTCCATGACATGGAGCAATGCCACCCGGCCGCCGGTCCGGCGGGCGCGAAGGGCGGCATAGCGCAGGGACACGCGCAACTCGGGGCTGTCGTCGACGACCACGAGGAAGACGCGTTCGTGCGCTTCGAGGGGAGCAGGGTCGACCATCGGCTCAGGCGTTCCGGAACAGGAAAGTGGCGCTCCATCCTGCCATCGCCGCCATGGCGACCGCAACGAGCCCGTAGAGCAGCGAGCGGTTCTGGGCGAAATCGTTGATGTCGGCCTCGAGGCCGGTCTGCGAAATGATCAGGGGCGTGGTCTGCGCCGCCACGATATCGCCTTTGCGCACCAGGAAAACCTGGACCAGGTAAGTGCCGGTCTGCACCGTCGCCGGAAAGTCCAGGCTGGCCCGGAACAGCCGGTCGCCCAGGAAATTGACTTGCCCCGGCTGCTTGTTATAGAGGCCGCTGCGCTGCTGTTCCTCGATCAGCGCCGCACGGAACGAGACGACATCGCCGGGCTTGGCCTTCTCGGCCGGGTTGAGCTTCAGATTGTCGAAGCCGATCTCGTGCAGTTGGCGCAGGTTCGCCGGCACGATGTCCTCGACCGGCTTGTTCGCCAGTACGGCGTAATAGCTGGGCACGTTCGCGAAGGCGACGCTGCGGGTGTTGAGCCAGATGCCGGCGACCCGGCTCTTGCGGCGCACGACGGTCTCGTGTTCCGGCCCGCGCACGACCACGACGATGTCGCCGCCGCCGTCGACCGCGCCGAACAGCACGACCGAGGCACCGGTGAAGCCCGTGGTGATCGCGACCAGATGGCTGGTCAGGTCCGCGACCAGCTGCTGCGCCCGCGCGGCGGTGGGCAATGCCGCCAGCAGCAGGGCGGCGAACAGGGCCGGCAGCACGCGGCGGGTCATTCCCGCACCACGACGGAGAACAGCGAGTCCGGCGGCACGGTCAGGTCGACCAGCAGCTTGGCGCCGACCGCCAGGATCAGCAGCGCCAGCAGCACGCGCAGATATTCGCCGCGCAGCTTGGCACCGTAGCGCGCGCCGTATTGCACGCCGATCACGCCGCCGACCAGCATGATCAGTGCCAGCACGCCGTCGACCGTCTGGTTGGTCAGCGCCTGCAGCACGGTGACGCTCGCCGCGATGAACACGGTCTGGAACAGCGAGGTGCCGGGCACGACGCTGGTCGGCATGCCCAGCACATAGATCATCGCCGGCACGATCAGAAAGCCGCCGCCGATGCCGAGGATCGCCGACAGCACGCCGATGCCGAAGCCCAGGCCCAGCGGCAGCAGCGCGCTGATGTACAGCTTGGAGCGGCGGAAGCGGACCTTGAACGGCAAGCCGTGGAACCAGGTGTGCTGGTGCAGCCGGCGCCGCCGGGCGTTGGGCTGGCGCGCCCGCACGATGGCGCCGACGCTCTCGATCATCATCAGCGTGCCGAGCGTGCCCAGCAGCAGCACGTAGCTGAGGCTGATCACCAGGTCGATCTGGCCCAGCCGGCGCAACAGGGTGAACAGGGCCACGCCCGCGGCGGATCCCACGAAGCCGCCGGTACTCAGCACCGCGCCCATCTTGAAATCGACGTTGCCGCGCCGCCAATGGGTCAGCACGCCCGACAGCGAGGCGCCAACCAGCTGGTTGGCCGAGGACGCGACGGCGACCGGCTGGGGCACGCCGATGAAGATCAGCAGCGGGGTCAGCAGAAAGCCGCCGCCGACGCCGAACATGCCCGACAGGAACCCCACGCACAGCCCGAGCGCCAGCAGGACGAAGACGTCCTGGGTGACCGCGGCGATCGGGAGATAGACGTCCATGGCGTGGGGACGGACAATAGGGAATGGGGCGGCGCGTCCGAAAACGAACCGATCCAAGAGCTTACGCCGCGATTCTCCAGGGCAAAAGCACGGGCTTGCCGCGGCGGGGGAGATGCGGCCCGGTCACGGCAAAAAAGTCACAGGCCGTGCCGACGCCCGCCCGCTGCCGTCCTATCGCTTTCCCCGGCCATCCACCGGCCAGATCGCGACCAGGGTGTCGCCCTCCATGACATGGAACACGTCATGCAGGTTGACCGTCGGGTCGCAATGGGGCGTCACCAGTTCGATGCGGGCGCCGAGGCCGGGGCGCGGCCCGACCGGGAACAGCTTGCCATGCTCGTCGCCGAACAGCTGGTAACGGCTCGACGGATCGATGCCGGACGCGACTTCGGGCAGCGGGCCGTCGGTCGCAAAGCACTTGATGCCGCCGTCGGTCGTGACCCAGTCCGGCCCGTTGACGCTGACCACGGCGGTCTGCACCAGCAGCGCCACCTCGAAAGGCGGGCCGTTCCGTCCGTCGGCCAGCGCGTCCCGGTAATCCACGTCCATGAACACGTAGGACCCGGCCTGCAACTCGGTGAACACGTCGCCGTCGGGGTCCATGTCGTGGGTGCCGGTGCCGGCGCCGGTGACGATGTCGAACGGCGTGCCCTGGCCGTGGGCGGCCTCGACCAGATGGGCGAGGGTCGCGCGCAGCTCGGTCGCGGCGGCGGCGCGCCTGACGCGCTCGGGAATATGCTGCAGGTTGCCGGCATAGGCCTGCATGCCGCGCAGGCGGAGATGGGGTGCATCGCCGGCCAGCAGCGCCAGGCCCAGCAGTTCGACATGGCTTGCCGCACCGGTGCGGTTGTAGTTCGCGCCATAATCGACCAGCACATCGAGTGGATGGTCGAGCGCGGCCGCGGCGGCGTCGAGGGCGGCCAGGTTCTGCGGATTGTCGATGACCACCATCACGCCGCCGGGGCCGGCCTTGGTGGCGAGCGCGATCAGGCGCGCGATCTTGCTCTCGGTCACCGCCGGCGAGGTGATCAGCACGCCGGGGATGCCGCCCGCCACCATGAGCTCGGCCTCGCCCAAGGTCACGCAACAGACGCCGAGCGCGCCGGCCGCGACCTGCCGCCTGGCGACCTCGACGGATTTGTGGGTCTTGCTGTGCGGGCGCAGGCCGATCCGGCGGGTAGCGGCGAACTCGGCCATGCGGGCGATGTTGCGCTCCAGCGCCGACCGTTCGATCAGCAGCGCCGGCGTGTCCAGGCGCGCCCGGCCGCCGGGCACGCCGATCAGCACTTCGTTCGGATGGCTCATGACCGCAGCCCCAACGCCGCCAGATCCGGCACTGGTCTCGCCAGCTTCGGCCGGGTCGCGAACGCGCGCTCGATGGCGAGGGCCGCGGCCAGCACCTGCGCGTCGCCGCGCCGCTTGCCCACGATCTGGATGCCGAACGGCAGGCCTTTGTGATCGATGCCGCAGGGCAGCGCCACGACCGGATGCCCGGTCAGGGTCAGGCCGTAGGTGAGCGCGATCCACTGGAAATAATGCTCGAGCGGTTCGCCGTTGATCGCGGTCGGGTGCCACTCGGCATGGGGGAACGGGCTGACCGCCGCGGTCGGGCAGATCAGCAGGTCGATATCCTCGAACAGATACTGGAAGCGTCGATAGAGCTTGGTCTGCTCGGCATGGGCCTTGGCATGGTCGGCGAGCGTGAAGCTCTGTGCCTGGTCCAGGTTGGCGCGCACCGGCGGCTGCAGCAGGTCCCTGTGCCGCTCGGCAAGCGTGCGCTGGCCGGCCTCGAAACTCTCGGCGCGCAGCACGGCGAAGGTCCGATGCGCATCGCCCAATTCCGGATCCCGCTCGACCGAGCTTTGGAACAGGTCGGCGAACAGGCCGCAGCGCTCGGTAAAGACCGCGCGGATTTCGTCGTCGACCGGCGCGAAGCCCAGGTCTTCCGACACGGCGATCTTGAGTCGGGCCAGATCGATCTCGGGCAGCGGGAAAAAACTCTTGGGATCGACCGGCCAGGACAGGGGATCGACGGAATCCTCGCGGGCCAGCGCGGACAGCAGCAGCGCCGCGTCGGCGACGCTGCGGCCCATCGGCCCGTCGACCGACAGGGGCGAATAGCCCAGCAGCCGCTTGTCCGACGGAATTAGCCCGGGGGTCGGGCGAAAACCCACGATGCCGCAATAGGCGGCGGGCGTGCGCAGGCTGCCGCCCATGTCGGAGCCGGTGGCGAGCGGCATCATGCCGGCGGCGAGGGCCGCGGCCGAGCCGCCCGACGAACCGGCGGGGGTGCGATCGGGCGCGAACGGATTGCCCGTCGCGCCATAGACGCCGTTGCGGGTGTTGGCGCCGGCGCCGAATTCCGGCGTGTTGGTCTTGGCGAAGATGATGCCGCCGGCCGCGCGCACGGCCGCGGCCGTGCTCTCGTCACGATTCGGGATGTGGTCCTTGTAGATCAACGAGCCCCAGGTCGTACGCAACCCCTTGGTCTCGCTCAGGTCCTTGATGCCGATCGGCAGACCGTGCAGCGGGCCCAGCGCCTCGCCGCGCAGCACCTGCCGCTCGGCCTCGCGCGCCGCGGTCCGTGCGCCCTCGACATCGAGCGCCACGACCGCGTTGATGGCGGGGTTCACCGCCTCGATCCGCGCCAGGCAATCGTCCAGAAGCTCGACCGGCGAAATCTCCTTGGTGCCGATCAACCGCCGAAGGTCGACGGCGCTGCGGTCGCTGAGACTGGTCATGAAGGCGGGCTCCCCGTTCGAATGCGACTGCAAGGATCGGAGGGGATCCGCCGAAGCGCAAGAGGGGAATGCTCGGTCCAGACTCTCGTTCTTCGATGCTGGTGGAACCCTGCGGGACACCATCCGAGAGGATCCGGCACCTCATGTTTTTCCGTCATCCCCGCGAACGCGGGGATGCGGCGCTACGCACGGCACGGGGAAACAGAAGCACTCGTGTCGCCGCAGACGCGGCTCTCGCTGGGTTCCCATCCTGCGCGGGAATGACGGCAAAAATTAAACGGATAGCCGTGGGGCCAAGTCCGGACATGAGCGGCGATGAGCCTACGGCCGATCCTTTGCCGGCAGGGCGGCGACCTGTTCGGGGGTCAGTTTCGTAATGGCCTTGGCGATCAGCGGCTCGCGGAAGCCGTGGTCGTCGGCCACGCTCAGGTCGAGGTCGATCGGTGAGCAGATGGTATCGCCGCCGCGCACGATCGAGACCAGATGCCGGTCGGGCCATTGCAACTGATGCGAGCCGGCGCTGAGGTCGATGCGCCAGATCTGGTTCATGTCGACGTTCAGGTAGATGACGTCCGGGCTGGGCGAGCGCCAGCCGCCGCGCCATTGGCTGAGGCTGAAGCAGTGCCGCGCGGGCTTGGGCGCGGCCGGCTCGGATTGAGCGGCCGCGGCGGTCGCGACCAGGGTCAGCAGCGCCAGGGCCGCGAAACCGGACCGCACGATTTTCGCATGAGAGATCATGGCATCCTCTCCAAGGCGTCCCTACCGAACATGGGTGCCGGCGCGGCCCCGTCAAGCAGACTTGCCGATCGCTGATATTATGCCTTGCACCCCGGCAGCATCCCCTTGTCGGCGCCGGTTGCCCATCCCCATTCTCTCCCGGTCGTTCACTCCTGTGGAGCACCCGATGTCCGCCTATGTCGTCTCCGAACTCGAAGTCCGCGACCCTGCGGCGTTCGAGCGCTATCGCACGCTCGCGGCGGCCAGCATCGCGCAATATGGCGGACGCTACCTGGTCCGCGGCGGCGCCCTCGAGGCGGCCGAGGGCGGTCCGCCGCCCGCGTCGGTGGTCATCGTCGAATTTCCCGACATGCTGCTGCTGCGGCAATGGTACGCCTCGCCGGAATATGCCGCAGCCCTGGCGTTCCGCGACGCAGGCCTGTCCCGGCGGCTCATGTTCGTCGAGGGCGTGGTGCCGACCTGAAGCGCGCCCCATGGCCTCCTCGCCGGAAACCCCGTAAGCTCCGATCTTTGCGTCAGCAACGGAACCGGCAAGGTCGCATGGACGGGCAGCATCTCAGCAATCAGCCGCGGATCGACGCCGCGGAAATCCTCGATGGCATCACCGAATGGGTCGAGATCGAGACCCCGTCGACCGACGGTGCCGCGGTCGACGGGCTGTCCCGCCTGATCGAACGGCAGTTCGCCGAAGCGGGAGCCGAGGTCACCCGCGTACCTGGCCGGGACGGGTTCGGCGACCATCTGCTGTTCCGGGCGCCCTGGGGGAACCCAAGCGAGAAGGGCATCCTGGTCGTCTGCCACATGGACACGGTCTGGCAGCACGGCACGCTCGGGCGCCGGCCGGTGACGCGCGAGGGCGACAAGGTATTCGGCCCCGGCATCTACGACATGAAGGGCGGCGCCTATCTGGCCTATTACGCCTATCGTCATCTGGTGCGGCTGGGTCGGCGCACCAGGTTGCCGGTGCATTTCCTGTTCGTCTCGGACGAGGAGGTCGGCAGCGGCACCTCGCGGCAATTGATCGAGGCCCAGGCGGCCCACGCCAAATACGCTCTGGTCATGGAGCCGGGGCGCAATCACAAGGGCTTGATGAATTGCGTCGTCACCGCGCGCAAGGCGGTCGGCCGCTTCGTGGTCACGGCCCATGGCGTCTCGGCCCATGCCGGCGTCAATCATGATCTCGGCCGCAACGCCATGCGCGAGTTGGCGCGCCAGATCCTGGTGCTGGAGGACCTGACCGACTATGCGCGTGGCATCACGGTCAATGTCGGCGTGGTCAGCGCCGGCAATCCCGGCTTCGCCAACGTCGTGCCGGACAAGGCCTCTGCCGAGGTCGATTTCCGCTGCCCGGACGCCACCAGCGCCGAGGAGATCGCGGCCAAGGTGCATGCGCTGCAGCCGATCGGTCCGGACATCCGGCTCGAGATCGTGGGCGGCGTCAACCGGCCGGCCTATGAACGGGACGACGGGGTCGCGGCCCTCTACGACCAGGCGGCCGCGATCGCCCGCGACATGGGCTTCGAACTGCCGGAGGTATCGACCGGCGGCGGCAGCGACGGCAATTTCACCGCCGCCATGGGCGTGCCGACGCTGGATGGCCTGGGCGTTTGCGGTGCCGGTGCCCATGCCAGCAACGAGCACCTCCTGTATTCCTCGCTCGAACCCAGGACCCAGCTGCTGATGCGCTTGATGGAAAGCCTCGCCTGATGAAATTCACCGGCACCCAATCCTATGTCGCGACCGATGATCTCAAGGTCGCGGTCAATGCCGCCGTCACGCTCGGCCGACCGCTGCTGATCAAGGGCGAGCCCGGCACCGGCAAGACGATCCTGGCCGAGGAAGTGGCGGGCGCGCTCGGGCGCAAGCTCATCTCCTGGCATGTCAAATCGACCACCAAGGCGCAGCAGGGCCTCTACGAGTACGATGCCGTGTCACGGTTGCGCGACAGCCAGCTGGGCGATGCGAAGGTCCAGGACATCGGCAATTACATCGTCAAGGGCAAGCTGTGGGAGGCGTTCGAGGCCGACGTGGCCCCGGTGCTGCTGATCGACGAGATCGACAAGGCCGACATCGAATTCCCGAACGATCTGCTGCTCGAGATCGACCGGATGGAATTCTATGTCTACGAGACGCGCCAGACGATAAAGGCCAAGCATCGGCCGATCATCATCATCACGTCGAACAACGAGAAAGAGCTGCCGGACGCGTTCCTGCGCCGCTGTTTCTTCCACTATATCCGCTTCCCCGATCGCGAGACGATGGAGGCGATCGTCGCGGTCCATTACCCGGGCATCAAGCAGGACCTGGTGCGCGAGGCGCTCGGCGTGTTCTACGACGTGCGCGACGTGCAGGGCCTGAAGAAGAAGCCCTCGACCTCGGAGCTGCTCGACTGGCTGAAGCTGCTGATGGCCGAGGATATCGCGCCCGAGGTGCTGCGCGACAAGGACCCGACCAGGCTCATCCCGCCGCTCCATGGCGCGCTGCTCAAGAACGAACAGGACGTGCATCTGTTCGAGCGCCTGGCCTTCCTCAACCGGCGCCAGCAGAGGTAGGGGCGATGGTGCCTCATTCATCCCGTTATCCCCGCCTTTCGCGGGATGACGGGGAATAGATCGGCGGCATAGCCATGTTCATCGATTTCTTCTTGCGCCTGCGCGCGGCCGGGGTGCCGGTGTCGCTTCGCGAGTTCCTGACGTTGCAGGCGGCGATGCAGGCGGGCCTCGCCGAGTATGAGATCGAGAATTTCTACTATCTTGCCCGCGCCGCGCTGGTGAAGGACGAGCGGTTCATCGACCGGTTCGACCAGGTGTTCGGCCAATGCTTCAAGGGTCTGGTAGCCGAGGGCGCCGGCGAGGATCCGGCTGTACCCGTCGAGCTGCCCGACGAATGGCTGAAGAAGCTGGCCGAGAAGTACCTGACCGAAGAGGAAAAGGCCGAGATCCAGGCGCTGGGCGGCTGGGACAAGCTGATGGAGACGCTCCGCCAGCGGCTGGAAGAGCAGAAGGGCCGGCATCAGGGCGGCTCGAAATGGATCGGCACGGCCGGCACCTCGCCGTTCGGCGCCTATGGCTATAATCCCGAAGGCGTGCGTATCGGCCAGGACGGCAGCCGTCATCGCCGGGCGGTCAAGGTCTGGGACAAGCGTGAGTTCAAGAACCTGGCCGGCGACGTCGAGCTCGGCACGCGGAACATCAAGGTCGCACTCCGCCGCCTGCGTCGGTTCGCGCGCGAAGGGGCGGCCAGCGAACTCGACATGCCGGGCACGATCGGCGCTACGGCGCGCAATGCCGGCTACCTCGACCTCAAGATGGTGCCGGAGCGACACAATGCCGTGAAGGTGCTGCTGTGCCTCGATATCGGCGGGTCGATGGACGACCATGTCCGCCTGTGCGAGGAGCTGTTCTCGGCGGTGAAATCCGAGTTCAAGCATCTGGAGCAGGTCTATTTCCACAATTGTCCCTACGACAGGATGTGGCGGGACGCCTCGTTCCGGCCCGTCCATGCCGTGCCGGTCATGGACCTGATCCACAAGTACGATCCCAGCTGGAAGCTGATCTTCGTCGGTGACGCCAGCATGAGCCCGTACGAGCTGAAGCAACCGGGCGGCGCCATCTCGGACTGGAATCAGGAGCCGGGCGAGATCTGGCTGAAACGCCTGACCGACGCCTATCCGAGGGCGGTCTGGCTCAACCCGGTGCCGGAAGCCTACTGGAAATCGACCATGAGCATCGGTCTGGTCCAGCAGGCGATGGAGGGACGGATGTTTCCGTTGACCATCGACGGACTGGACCGGGCGATGCATCGGCTGATGCGGTAACCGCTGTTGTAAGTATGATTGTACCTACAAAGAAGCTTGTAGTACTGTATCGTCTTGGATGTGAGGGATCATGCCGACGACGATCAGCAGCCGCGAGTTCAACCACGATGTCGGCAGCGCGAAGCGCGCTGCGGAGACCGGTCCGGTGATCGTCACCGATCGAGGAACGCCCGCCTTCGTTCTCCTTCGCTATGAAGACTATCGCCGCCTTGCCGATCAAGGGGCCGCCAACATATTGGACCTGCTGGATCATCCGGACAGCGCCGATATCGACTTCGAACCGCCACGCCTGGGGCAGGAAACGCTGGTACCGCCGGATCTCGACTGATGTACCTGCTCGATACGAACGTGATCTCCGAAATGCGCCGCCGGACGCGCATGGCGCCGGCCGTCGCGGCTTGGGCAATCCAGGTGAGGCCGGTGGATCTTTATCTGTCCGTGGCGACGGTTATGGAACTTGAGACCGGGGCGATGCTGGTTGCTCGCCGGGACCCGGAGCGAGGGCGCGTGCTTGCCGCCTGGATCAGCCAGCACGTCCTGCGCGCCTTCGATGGCCGCATTTTGCCGATCGATCTGCCGGTCGCCCGGCGGTGCGCGGCACTCCATGTGCCCAATCCACGCCCGATGAACGACGCTATGATCGCCGCGACAGCTTTGAGCCACCGGCTCACGGTCGTCACGCGGAACATTCGCGACTTCGAGGGCACGGGCGTGCCGACGGTCAATCCCTGGGATTGGGTCACGCGCTCCTAGACGCGACGCCACGTGGGTGCGGGACCGCCCATTGCCGGCTCCCGGGCGATGCTGCGGCCCATCGGTCGGCTCAGCCGTTCGCCGCCTGGCTCAGCCCCGCTTCGCTGCTGCCAATCCGAGGATGTCTGCGATCGAGCGCCCATCGGCGAGGCTGGCGATCCACTCGGCCTCGCGGGCCAGTTTCGCCTGGGCGTCGCCAAGGCGGGTGCGCACCGATGTCGGGGATAGAGCGACCAAGCCGTCGTCGTCGCCGATGACCAGGTCGCCGGGCGTCACCAACTGGCCGCCGATCACGACCGGCAGGTTGATCGAGCCCCGCTCGGCTGAGGCCGGCCCGCGCGGTGTCACGGATCGGCTGAAGACCGAGAAGTCGGGCCAGCCCGCCAGCGCCGCGACATCCCGCACGGCGCCGTCGCAGACCACGCCGACGCAGCCGCGGCTCCTCAGTTGGCCGCCGAGGATCTCGCCGATCATTGCGAACTGGGCGTGGCCGGCGGCCGCGATCATCAGCACGTCGCCGGGGCCGGCGATTTCGAGCGCGTGGACGACGGCACCGAAATCCGGCGGCTCGCACAGCGCCGTGACCGCCCGGCCGAACAGGAGCGGCTGCCGGCCGGGCGGATTGAGCGGACGGATCGCCGGGTCGATCTGGCCGATGTCGCGCGCCAGGTCGACTGCGACGGCGACGGGCACCGAACGCCACGGTTCGATCTCGTCCGCGGTCAGGTCGCCGGTGGGAACGGAATGGATCGTGACGGGCATCTCAACGTCTCCTTGCCTGCAGGGTCATGAGCGCCGTCGCCAGGCGACGGACGCCTTCCGTGAGCGTGTCAGGGTCGTTCAGGGTGAAGTTTATCCGGATCGCCCGGCGGTTCAGGCCCGACGCGTCGAACACGCTGCTGGGAGCAACGCATACTCCGGCCGCCATGGCGTGTGGAAGCAGAAGATCCGTATCCAGCGACGGATCGTGCGCCACGGCCCAGACGAACATGCCGCCGAGCGGCACCTCCCAATCGAACCAGTCGGCGAGGTGGTCGGTCATGGCGGCGCACAGGGCGTCGCGGCGACGGCGATAGGTGTCGAGGATCGTCGGCCGGATCCGCTCGACCAGGCCGGCCGCCATCGCATCCAGCGCGATCCGTTGCGTGATGCCGCTGGTGCAGATGTCCGAGCCCTGCTTGGCCATCGCCAGGGCCTCGATCATCCCGGGCGCCGCGATGACCCAGCCGATGCGCAGCCCCGGGGCGATCTCCTTCGAACAGGTGCCCATGTAGACGACCGGTCCGTCGTAAGGCCGATCCGGGCGCGCCTCGGCCGAAAGCCCGATCATGCGCGGCAGCGGTGCGCCCTCGTATTGAAGAGCACCATAGGGGTCGTCCTCGACGAGCCAGGTTCCGGTGCGATGGGCCGCGTCGACCAGCGCCTGCCGGGCTTCCAACCCGACCATCCTGCCGGTTGGGTTGGAGAAGTTCGGAACCGTGTAGGCGAACTGGGCGCCGGTGAGGGCAACCACCGGATCGAAGCCGGGCGCGTCGATCACCATGTTGCGGAACACGGGCCCCCGGGGGCGCCAGGCGTCGAGCGCGCCCAGATAGGTCGGGAATTGCCCGGCGATCAGGCCACCGTCCTCGATCAGCACCTTGCCCAGCAGATCCAGGCCCTGCATCCCGCCCGCGGTGACCAGGACGTTGGCCCGCGTCAGCGGCAGCCGTGGCGACGCGAACCGTTGGGCCAGCGCGTCCCGCAATTCGGGCAACCCCTCGACCGGCCCATAGCCCAGCACGTCCGCCGGGTGGATCTCGATCGCCCGGCGCGCGATCTCGGCGATTTCGGTCGCGGGATAGGTCTGCGGTGCCGGCAGCCCGCCGGCCATGTTGATGAGCCCCGGAATGCCGCCGGCCGCGAGGAAGGTCCGGGTGATGTCGTTGGTCATGCCCAGCCAACTGGCGAAGGCCGGCCGGTGCGCGGCGAGGCCCGGTCCGTCGACCAGCGTCATGGTCATGGTCATGGGTGTCAGCTCCCAGAGTGGCGATTTCCTGAAAGCTATCACTCGCGCCGCAGGTGAATCCGTGCAAGTTTCGACAAGGAATGGCAAGGATGGAGCGAGATGCGCCAAAATGATTTAAGCGATGAGGGAAATCCGCCAAAATTGCGGCTGGACGCCATCGACCGTCGTATTCTGGGGGCGCTCCTCGATGACGGGCGCATGTCGACCCTCGATGTCGCCGAGAAGGTCGGGCTGTCCCCGACGCCATGCAGCCGTCGGATCAGGCAGTTGGAGGCGGCGGGCGTCATCGAGGGCTATGCCGCCCGGATCAATCCCGCCGCATTGGGGCTGAGCCTCTGCGTGATGGTTTCCGTACGGCTCGCGCGGCAGGGCCCGGACGGCCACCAGCAATTCCTGGACGCGATCGCGGACCGGCCCGAGATCACGGAATGCCTGCTCGTCACCGGCGCTACAGATTATCTGCTGCGCGTCTGGGTCCGGGACATCGATGCGCTGCGGGACTTCATCACCAACGCGTTGCAGGGCATTCCGGCGGTGGCGGAAACCTCGACCATGCTGGTGCTGAGCCAGACCGTCAAATGGGCAGTCAGATGATCGGGATCTGCGGCGCCGCCGTTCGCGGCAGGTGGCCCAGCAGGCGCGGGTCGTCGGCGATCTCGATCTGCCGGCGATAGGGGCGGAAACCCGAGCGGATATAGAAGCTCAGGGCGGCCGGATGGTCATGGGTGCAGGTATGGACCCAGAACCGCTTGATCGGCCGTTCCCAGGCCCGCTCGATCGCCCGGTTCATCAACCAGCGGCCGCCGCCGGTGCCGATCAATTCGTCGGCGACGCCGAAGAAGGCGAGTTCCACCTCGCCGGACAGGCGGAAATCGAGCATCAGCAGACCCAGATCCTCGCCGTCCCGCGTCAGCGAATATAGCTCCATCGCCGGGTCATGCAACTCGTCGGCGAGCTTCTGGTCGCTCATGCGCAGGCGCGAGAACCACAGGTAGTTCTCGCCCACGTGGCGGAACAGCGCCCGGAACCAGTCGAGATCGGCTTGCGGGACCCGGCGCAGCGCGAAGCCGGCTTCCTCGGGTGGATCGGGACGCAGTGCCGGGCGCTGGGTCATCTCCAGCGAGGTGACCACCGCGGCGATCTTGCCCGCGGGCACGTCGGCATAACCATCGGACAGGATCATGGCAGGGTGTCGCCTCGAACGGAAAACGGCGCCGCCAGCGAGGGCGGCGCCGTTGCAATGTGCGCTGTGGCGTCAAGCGGCGTTGGAGCCGTGGCCCTTCGGGCGAACGTAGGCGAGCGCCGCATGTTCCTGGCAATAAGGCTTGCCCGACTTCGCGCGCGCATCGCAGAAGTGGAAGCCCTTTTCGCCCGGATGGCCGATTGGCCACGAACAACTAGGCCCGGTCATCTCGACCACCTTGGCCTGCGGCTTCACCCGCGGCTTGCCGGTCAACTTGACCGGCGACGGCCGCGGCGTCAGTGACAGGCGATGCGCCTTGCCGACCACCGAATTCTTGGTCACGCCCAGCCGACGACCGATCTCGGCCGTCGAGAAGCCCTCGCTCCAAAGCCTGGAAAGGTTATCGATCCGATCCTGCGTCCAGATGTTTTCCATCGAGTCCCCACCACTGGATAAGGTAGTCACTACCGCCATCCCCTACGAGATATAGTAGCAGATCGGCGCCGAGACGCAAACCCTTCCGTCGTGGAAGCGCTATTTTTCACTAGATCTGGTGAGTCTCAGCCGACGCTGCACAGGCGATCCGGACCGATATCCAGATGCAGGTGGTCGTGGTGCTCGCTGTTGGTCGCGGGTGTCAGCACGACCGAGAAATAGCGGCAGGCACCCAACGCTACGGCATGCAGGAACCTGCCGCGCGGACCGTCGTCGGTCCAGTCTTTTTCGACATCGATGCGTGTGCCGTCGGCCAGCGTCCAGCCGGCGAGGTCGATCGCCCGGCCCAGGGCGTGCTGGCTCGGCCGATGGCCGGAACCGGCCGCCGCCCTGCAGGAAAAGGCCCCCAGGTTGCGTTCGGCGGTCACCGGTTTCCCCAGAATTCCGATGGCATTCGGCTCGACCACCTCGCTCTCGAATCGCATCAGCACGTCGCCCAATTGGCACGCCATCGTCGCCGGTTGGTTCCAGCGAATCGACAAGCCATAGGCGCGAATCGGCGTGTCGATCTGGCAGCTCTCGGAGACCGCGGGCTGACGAGGCACCTGGTAGCTGATGCCATGCCGATTGAGGTCTTGGAGGCAGGCCGGGCCTGACGCGACTCGGGGCAGCAGGGGCGGCGGCCGCACCGGTGTCGCAGCACAGGCGGCGAGCGATGCCGCGAGGACGAGGATGCCGGCCCGCCCGAGTCGCCGCCTGCCGTCGATCAAGATCTTGTGCATGGCGCTCCCGGCCGGTCCGTGGCGGTCGATTGGTGGCGGTCGATTGGTCTGGGCAAAGCGACCGGTGCGCTCTAGTCTCGCCGACCTCGGATCCATCGACCAGTAGAGCCATGTCATCCCCAGACCCCGCCGTGAAGTCCCCGGTCGCCGCCTTCGGCGGCGCCAAGGTTCTGGTCGCCGGCGGCCTGGGCTTCATCGGCTCCACCCTGGCGATCCGGCTGATCGAACTCGGCGCCGAGGTAACCGTCGTCGACAGCCTCGACCCGGACTACGGCGGAAATTTCGCGAACATTGCGGGTTACGAGACGCGACTCGGCGTGGTCGTGGCCGACCTGCGCGATCGCGAGCGCCTGCCGGAGCTGGTCCAGGGCTGCCACTATGTCTTCAACATGGCGGCCCAGACCGGCCACGTCGATTCGATGCGCCGGCCGGTGAACGACCTGGAGATCAATGCCGCCGCCCCGCTGATGCTGCTGGAGGCGGTGCGCGCCGATTGCCCCGAGGCCGTTGTGGTCTATGGCTCGACCCGGCAGATCTACGGCCGGCCGGATTATCTGCCGGTCGACGAACGCCATCCGCTGCGGCCGGTCGACGTGAATGGCGTCAGCAAACAGGCGGGCGAGGGCTTCCACACGCTCTATCACCAGGTCTACGGCCTGAAGACGGCGATCCTGCGCCTGACCAACACCTATGGCCCGCGCATGCGCATCCGCGACGCGCGCCAGACCTTCGTCGGCATCTGGCTGCGCCGGGTGCTGGAGGGCGACCGGTTCGAGGTCTGGGGCGGCACGCAGCAGCGTGATCTCGCCTATGTCGACGACGTGGTCGAGGCGGCCCTTCTGGCGGCGGCGACGCCAGCGGCCCATGGCGGCGTCTTCAACATCGGCGGCTCGCCGCCCTTGAGCCTGCTCGATCTCGCCCAGGCCACGATCGCGGCCAACGGCGGTGCCGGCGGCTTCGACCTCAAGGAGTTCCCGGCCGAGCGCAAAAGCATCGACATCGGCGACTATTGGGCCGACGACGGGCTGTTCCGCCGCACCGTCGGCTGGGCGCCTCAGGTCGATCTCGCGACCGGGCTCCGGCACTCGGTCGAGTATTACCGGGCCAACCTCGCACGGTATTTGTGAGGAATGACGGCCGTCGTTGGTCCGTTTTATCACTCTCGTCGTCATGGCCGGGCTTGACCCGGCCATGACGAAAATCTCAAAGAGCCGCGCTTTTCGTGGCGGCAGCGAAGGCCTTCGACGATGATCCCCCAGACCGACCCCAAGGCCGCCTATCTGGAACAGCAGGCGGAGATCGATGCCGCGATCCAGCGGCAACTGGCGAGCGGCTGGTACATCCTCGGCAAGGAAGTCGCGGGATTCGAGGGCGAATTCGCGGCCTATCTCGGGCTCGCCCATGGCGTCGGCGTCGCGAACGGCACGGATGCGCTGGTGCTGGCATTGAAAGGCCTGGGCATGGGCCCGGGCAGCATGGTTGCGACCGTCGCCCATACCGCCGTCGCGACCGTGGTCGCGGTCGAGCAGGCGGGGGCCACGCCGGTGCTGATCGACATCGACCCGCTGACCTACACCATGGATCCGGTGGCGTTGCAGGCGGCCTTCGAAGCCTATCCCGCTATCGAGGCGGTCATCCCGGTCCATCTCTATGGGCAGCCGGCCGACCTGCCGGCGATCCAGGCGATCGCGCATCGCCAGGGGGCGAAGCTGATCGAGGATTGCGCCCAGGCCCATGGCGCCAAGCTCGACGGCCGTATGCTCGGCACCTGGGGCGACGTCGCGTGCTTCAGCCTCTATCCGACCAAGAACCTGGGTGCGCTCGGCGACGGCGGTATCATCGCGACCGGGGATGCGGCGCTCGCGGCGGAACTGAAGGCGCTGCGCCAATATGGCTGGCGCGAGCATTACGTCAGCGACATCGTCGGCATGAACAGCCGGCTCGACGAACTGCAGGCAGCGATCCTGCGGGTCAAGCTGACGGCGCTCGATCGCGGGAACGCGCGCCGCCGCGCCGTCGCCGCGTCGTACGACGCGGGGCTCGCCGGCCTCGGTCTGGGGTTGCCGCTGGTACGGGCCGGGGCCCAGCACGTCTATCACCAATATGCCATCCGCACGCCCGACCGCGACGGGCTGAAATTCCGCCTGCGCGAGCGCGGGGTCGCCACGAACATCCATTACCCGGTGCCGGTCCACCGCCAGGCGGCCTATCTGGATCGGCTGACGATCGGGCCGGCCGGCCTCGCCGAGACCGAGCATGCGGCGGCCGAGGTGTTGAGCCTGCCGATGTATCCGCAACTGGGCGACGAGGCCGTGGCCCAGGTGATCGCGGCGGTACGCGCGGGCTAAAGCGCGTTCGCGGCCGCTCCGCCGAAACGGCGCCAAGTGAAGAAGCCGATGCCGGCGAAGCCGCTCAGCATCGCGGCGAGGCCCGCGCTCATGATGGTCGGCGCCAGGCCGAACAGGTCGAACAGGGTCGGCGCCACCAGGTAGGCCGCGAGCATGCCGGCGAAGGTCACGCACATCCGCACGCGATAGATCTGGGCCAGGCGGTGCGGCGGAAAGCAGGTCTGCAGCAGGTGCAGTATGGCGAGGTCGCCCAAGGGGCCGTTGATCGCCGCGCAGCCGGCGACAACCATCAGCCAAACCTGGCCGTGTCCCATCGGCAGCAGCAGGATGCCGAGCCCGAACACGATCTTGGACGCGATCAGCCGCACCGCCGGCCGGCCCGGGCCGATGCTGGCCAGCAGCAGGTTGGCAGCCACGTTGCCGATGCCATAGGCCATCATCATCAGGCCATAGGCGGTCAACGGATCGGCGCTGGTCTGGCGCAGGT
This sequence comes from Aliidongia sp., assembly GCF_035943795.1. Classification (NCBI taxonomy): domain Bacteria; kingdom Pseudomonadati; phylum Pseudomonadota; class Alphaproteobacteria; order Rhodospirillales; family Dongiaceae; genus Aliidongia; species Aliidongia sp. The sequence goes on from NZ_DASZBY010000034.1 coordinate 210,111, forward strand.
ACAAGACCATGCCCAGCAGATAGCCGATCGCCCACGTACCGTTGGCGACCAGGCTGGCCAGCAGGCCATAGATCACGACGGGGTGGCCGCGCAGCGCGCGGAAGCCGCCGATCACGCTGTCGACGATCGCCGCGGCACCCGTCGCGGTGCGATGCGGCGGCTCGACCGGCAGTCGCCGGGTGACCGCGCGAACGGCCAGCGCCGACAGCAGGAAGGTCGCTGCCGTCACGGTGAAGAACTGGCCGGTCGGCAGGATGCCGTTCACGATCGCGATCAGGCTCGGCCCGGCGATGCGCGCCATGCGCTTGGTCGCGTCGAACAACCCGTTGGTCGCGTGGCGCAGCACCGGATCGGGCGCCAACGCCGGCAGGGTCGCCTGTAGCGACGGATCGAAGCTGGCGGTGATCAGCGAGACCGTGCCGGCGATTGCGACCAGCAGCGGCAGGCTCATGGCATGAAACAGGCCGGCGATTGAAAGCACCAGCACCAGGGCCGCGCGCATCAGGTCGGCCGTGATCATGGTCGTGCCGTGGCGCCAGCGGTCGGTCACGATGCCGCCGAACAGGCTGCCGGCCAGCAGCCCGCCGGCCTGCAACGCCGACAGATAGCCCGCATCATTGCCGACCAGGTCGGTCGCGGCCCACACGACCGCGACCACGTAGAATTCCGCTCCGGTGGAAGCCAGCACTTGGCCGGTCCACAGAAACGCGATCGGTCGGCGGGCGAGCGGCGTCAGGACGAACATGAGGGGCTCTGGTGCCGTGGCAGGGAGTGGCCCAACATGCCTGGGGCTCACCGGTCCCGCTATCCGCAGAACCCGGTAGGAGGGGTTGCGAATTTGGAAAGGGGTCGGCCTTAATCTGCCGTCATCCGCGCCTGCGCGGAGACGACGATCAGCGTGAGCCTACGCCCGGAACATCACGAAGATGCCGCTCGAGATCAGTGCGATGCCGGCCCAATGCTGCCAGGTCAGTGGTTCACGCCACAGGAAGTGCGCCAGCACGGCCAGCAGGCCGTAGCTGATCGAGACGCTGGGATAGGCCAGCGAGACCGGGATCTTCTTGATGGCGACGATATAGGTCAGCGCCGACAGGAAATAGATGCCGAAGCCGGCGATCGTCCAAGGCGACAGGAACTGTGCCAGGCCCTCGCCCGAGGTTTCGGCACCAGCCTTCAGCACGAGCTGACCGGCGACGCCCAGCAGGATCGCCATGCCGAGCCACAGGTAGGGCGACACCATCAGGCGCGCTTTGCCAGTTGGCGGGCTGGTGCCGCCGCGGTGTCCGAGCGCCAGGCGTCGCGCACGATGAATTGCGGCTTGCGGTTGGCGGTCAGGAACATGCGGCCCAGATACTCGCCGACGATGCCCAGGATCATCAATTGCACGCCCGACAGCAGCAGCACGGCCGCCATGATCGAGCCCCAACCGCGCGGCGTCGCCTGCATCACCACCGCTTCGATCGTGACGAAGATCGCGGCCACGCCGCCCAGCACGCTCAGGCCCATGCCGGTCAGGGTCGAGATGCGCAGCGGCATGACCGAGAAATTCACGAACATGTTCATCCACAGCCGGACCAGCTTGCGGATCGTGTAGTTGCTGCGGCCCATCGCGCGCGGCAGGTGCAGCACCTCGACCCGCTCGATGCGCTGGGTGACCTGCAGGATCAGCCCGTCGATATAGGCAAACGGTCCGTCATAGGCCAGGATCTGGCTGACCAGGAACCGGCTCATGCAGCGGAAGCTCGACAGGTAGAGCCCTTTGGGCTTGTCCAGCAGCAGGTCGGCCACCCGGTTGGTGAAGCGGCTGCCCCAATTGCGCCAGGCCGCATGTTCCTTGCTCTGGTACCAGGTGTAGACCACGTCGGCGCCGGTCGCCTGGGCGTGGCCCAGCAGCTTCAGCACCTCCGACGGCGGGTTCTGCAGATCGTCGTCCATGGTGATGACATGGCGACCCCGGGCCTGGTGCAGGCCGGCCATGACTGCATTGTGCTCGCCGAAGTTCCGCGCCAGGTCGACCACGACCAGCGGCACCTTCGCGGTCGCGATCAAGCCGCGGCACACCGCCAGGCTGTCGTCCGGGCTGCCGTCGACCACCAGCACGACCTCGAGCCCGCCCGGTACGTCAAGCCCTTCCAGCGCCGTCACCAGGCTGCCGACCGAGCCTGCGCCATTATAGACCGGCACGACGATGCTGAGGGCGGGATCGCCTCCGCTACGGATCGTCTCGTTCACGTCCTCAGTCATGCTTGATCGCCACCGCCAGCACCGAGCCGCCAAACGGCAGCGCGAGCCCGCATCGCAAGAGGAAATTCTCGATCCGCATCGCGGACCGGAACAGGAATTCGATCGGCGCCGGGAACGGCATCACGTCGCTGGCCGCCCCTTCCGTCTTCATCAGCTTACGGCGCAGCACCATCAGCGGGAAGAGCAGGCTGTTCCAGTAGCTGGTGCGCACTTCGGCGAAACCGGCGTCGCGCAGCAGCGCCTCCAGCCGGGTCCGGGTATAACGGCGCGCAGTATGGACCGCCCGGTCGTGGGCCGAGAACATCCAGTCGTAGGCCGGCAGGTTGAGCACGAGCACGCCGCCCGGCTGCAGGCAGCGGTGGAGGTCGACCAGCGCCCGGTCCTGGTCGACCGAGCGGTGGCACAGCACGTCGGCGCTGAAGATGGCGCCCAGGCTCGCGGGCGCGAACGGCAATTGGTTGATCGAGGCGACGCAGACCGGCACCTGCGCGCGCGCCGCGGTCAGGTCCGCCGCGACCGGCTCGAAATCCATGCCGACGCGCTGCAGGCCGGGCAGGGCGCGGCCGAGCTTGGCCAGGAAACCACCGGTGCCGCAGCCGGCGTCGAGCACGATCGACCCGGCGCGCACCCTGCCGCTGCGCCGGAACGCGGTCAGCAGGTTGGCGTGGATGCCGTGAAACCACCACATCCGTTCTTCGACGGCGTGCATCTTCTCGTATTCGATGCGGTCCATGGGTGAGCGCGAAGGCCTATCTGACTGCCGTCATTTCCGCGCTATTGCGCGCAAGGAGCTGGATTCCCGCCTGCGCGGGGATGACGGGAGGAACTCATTCCGACGCGCCGTTGCCGTCCTGGGCCGCTTCCGGCGCATGCTCGGCGGCCTGCACCATCTCGCGCCGGTCGAGCACGATCGACAGCAGCGCGCCCATGCGTTCGACCCGGAACACCTCCTTGCCGGGCAGCGCGTTGTTGCAATTGTCCTTGGTGAAGGCGATGAAGAAATCCGCCTTCTCCCGATCGTCGGTGAACACGAAATTGTCCGGGAAGAAATAGTCGGCCGAGATCGGCGGGCCGCAGACTGCGACCGTGAAGTCGTGGTCCTCGAATTCGGCGCCATATTCCGTTTCGAGATAGTTGGTCAGGCCCTTGACCGCCTCGGCGTAGGAGTTGCCCCAGTAATCGGTCTTGAACAGGGTTTGGGCGCCATCCACGCCGCCGACCAGGCCATTGTAATAGACGTATTGGTCGGGATGCAGCTCGATCATGATCGCCAGATGGGCGATGCCGTAGAGCGACACCAGGCCGACCAGCAGCGGGCGCCAGCGGAAGGTTTTCAGCCGGTCGATCACATGGTCGGCGACGAGTGCTGCCGCGACCGCGAACGGCGGCAGCACGAAGATGAAGTGGCGCATGCCGTCGAACAGCACCGCCTTGATGGCGACCGCATAGGCGATCGGGAACAGGGCGGCGATGGCGATCACGCCATATTGCAGGCTGCGCGTGCGATCGGGACCGCCGCGCCGGCGTGCCTGCTCGACGAATGCGGCCGGGATCGCCGCCAGGGTCAGCGCCAGGGTCAGTTCCGGCATCGCCAGCACGACATGGGTCGGCAGGTATTCCCAGGGCAGGTCGGTCGCCGGAAAATACTTGCCGGCAAACAAGGTCGTGAACGGGAAGGTGACGTGGGAGAAATAATCGAGCGCCGTCAGCGGATGCTCGATCGGGGCCTGCTGGGCCCAGGGCCAGAACACCAGCATGACCGCGTAGGAGATCGCCAGCATCGGCACCAGCACGCGCCCGCTCGCCTGGACCAGCTCGCGCAGCACCAGGGCGGCGTCGCGGGTCTCGACGGCGCGCCAGGCGCAATAGAGCAGGCCGGTCAGGCCGGCATAGCCGAAGAACAGCAGCCCGCCGACGCGCACGCCCAGGGACAGGCCGATGACCACGCCCAGCTTGACGACGATGCTCCAGCCGGGGCGCGGCAGGGCCGGCACGATGCGGGCCATATAATAGACCGACCAGATGCCGGCGACCGCGAAGGGGATGTCCTTCGGATTGTTGAACATCTGGCCGTAATAGTTCGGGATCGTCAGCAGCAGCACGGCCGAGAAGAAGCCGGCGCGCGGCCCGGCCATGAAGCGGCCCAGCTTCCAGGCGCCGACCACGCCCAGCACGCCGACCAGGCCGTTCAACAGGTGCCGCGTCTCGTAGGTGCCGAACGGCGAGACCTTGTTGATGAAGGCCGCCGTCATGTCGAACGCGGCACCGTAATTATAGAGATTGAGCCAATGGAGCGACCGGTTGTCCTTGAACCAGGACAGGTAGTAATCCATCACGAAAACGCCATACCAATTATGGACGTCCTCGTCCCAGGTGATGCCGTAGTCGTGGAACGTGCCGATCACCAGGCCGATCGCACCCAGGATCAGCACAAGCGTGGCCAGATCCCAGCTCGGGGCGAAACGGCGCCGGCGCGCGGCGACACGGGAAAAATCGATGGCCGTCATCGCGTCACGCCGTAGGATTCGGCGATGGGACAGACCAAGGTGCGTCGAATTCGGTCACTTGAGGCTTGCTCCGCTTTACCTGCGTCTTCCCGTCGTCCGGCCATCGGTGACGTCGTTCGATCGGATGCATAACGCCCGAGGGCGATGACTTATTTCCTAACGATTCGCCCCGATCGGCTTATAGCATGAGGAATAGAGGGAATCGGCAATGAATCCAGCATGTCGCGCCTGCACGTTGCCGTGAAGGGGGGCCAGACGATTTGGCCGAACCGGCCGGGGAAAACAGCGGCTTCCTCTCGAAAGTGCTGGGATAAATGCCGTTTCTCCTCGTGAGACCGTCCAGCCTCGGACGGCCGCTCGACGGCCTGGACAAACAGCCCAAGGATCGGTCCCCATGGTTCCGCTGCCTTTCCCGCCCTCGGAATATGCCAACCGCCTGGAACAGATCCGCCGCGAGATGTCGACGCGCGGGCTCGACCTGCTGGTCGTCAACGATGTCGCCAACCAGCATTACGTCACCGGCTACGACGGCTGGTCGTTCTACACGCCGCAGGTGGTGATCGTTCCGCTCGACGGCGAGCCGGTCTGGATCGGCCGGGCGATGGATGCGGTGGGCGGACGGCTGACCGCCTGGATGCGGCCCGACAACATCGTGGGCTTCCCGGAAGACCATGTGCAGCAGGCGGACCGCCATCCGATGGATTGGATCGGCCGCTGGATCGCCGACAAGGGGTGGGGCCGCGGCCGGATCGGGATCGAGCTCGAGGCCTATTACTATTCGCCGAAGGCCCATGCCCGCCTGACGGCCGCCCTGCCCGACGCGCGGTTTGTCGATGCGGACCTGCTGGTGAACTGGATCCGGGCGGTGAAATCCCCGGCCGAAATCGCCTATCTGCGCCAGGGCGCCCGGCTCGCCGAAGCCGCCGTCCGGACCGCCTACGAGGTCATCGCGCCGGGCGTGCGCGAGTGCGACGCCATCGCCGCGATCCAGACCGCGCAATATGCCGGCCATCCGGATTTCGCCGGCGACATCACAGCCCTGCCGCCGACCATCCTCGCCGGCGAGAACGCATCGGCGCCGCACCTGATGTGGAGCGATCGCAAGTTCGGACAAAACGACACGGTTGCGCTCGAACTGGCCGGCGCCTGCCGCCGCTACACGGCCGGTCTCGCCCGGACTCTGCAACTGGGACCGAAGCCGCGGAAGGTCGCCGACGTGGAATTGGCGGTGATCGAAGGCATGGATGCCGTGCTGGATGCCATGAGGCCCGGGATCCTCGCCCATGACGTCGAGGCGGCCTGGCGCCGCGCGATCGCGCGCCATGGGCTGAAGAAGGAATCGCGGATCGGCTATTCGATCGGCGTCGCCTATCCCCCGGACTGGGGCGAGCACACCATCAGCCTGCGCCAGGGCGACCGGACCGTGCTGGCGCCCGGCCATGTGCTGCATGCCATCCTGGGCATGTGGATGGACGGCTGGGGCATCGAGATCAGCGAGACCATCCTCGTGACCCCCGCCGGCTGCGAAACGCTGACGACTTTTCCGCGCGAAATCTTCGTCAAATCCTGAGGGCCGCGATGATGGATGGCTTCGAGTTCGATCCGTTCCTGCTGGACGAGATCGTCGCGGCGCGGCGGCATCTCCATGCCCACCCGGAGCTGTCGAACCAAGAGACGGCGACCCAGGCTTTCATCGCTGCGTGGCTGGGCGCCCGTGGGCTGGAGGGCGTCCGGCCGGTCGCCGGCACCGGGATCGCGGTCGACATCGTCGGTCAGGCGGGTGCATCCAACCGCAAGCTGGCAATGCGCGCGGACATCGATGCGTTGCCGATTCTGGAGGCGAGCGGCCTGCCGTTCAGTTCGACGCGGCCGGGCGTGATGCATGCCTGCGGGCACGATGCCCATACCGCGATGGCGCTCGGCGCCGCTGTGACGCTGCATCGTTCCCGCGACCAGTTCAGCGGGACCGTGCGGATCATCTTCCAGCCGGGAGAGGAGGCCGAGCCGCTGGGCGGGCGGCGCGTGGTAGAGGAGGGCCTGCTGGACGATGTCGATGGGGCGATCGGCATCCATGTCGATCCTTATCTGGAGACCGGCAGGATCGCCGTGGCCGCGGGGCCCTACACCCTGGCGTCCGACATCTTCGACCTGGTCGTCCACGGCCGATCGGCCCATGCCGCCAAGCCGTCGGAGGGGGTGGATGCCATTGCCATCGCCGCCGCGATCGTGGCCGAACTGCAGAAGCTGGTCTCCCGCGAGACCGATGCCTTCGATCCGCTGATCGTCTCCGTCACGGGCATCCAGGGTGGCGGCAGCTACAATGTGCTGGCCGACCAGGTGATGCTGAAAGGCACGATCCGCTCGGGGCGGGAAGCAACGCGGATGCGGGCGCACCGGCGCGTGGCCGAACTTGCCCAGGGGATAGCGGCGAGCCATGGCGGGACGGCCGAGGTCGCGATCACGCGCGGCGAGCCTCCGGTGGTCAATGACCCGGAAATGGTCCAGCTGTTGAGCGAGGTTGGCGAAACCCTGCTCGGGCCGGGCGGCGTGCTTCCGTTGCCGGGCTGGACCGCCGCCGACGATTTCGGCTTCTACAGCGAAAAGCGGCCTTCGGTATATTTCCGGCTGGGCATCCGCAGCGAGCCGGTCGGCAGTGTGCATCCGCTGCACCATCCGGAATTCCGTGTCGACGAGGCCGCCCTGGTTCTGGGCGCATCGGTCTTGACGCAGGCGGCGAAACGCTTTCTCAGTCGGTGACTTCGGCGCCGCGTGTGGCGGCGCCCTTGTCCGGAGTCCCTTGCCGATGAACGATCGCCTGCTGATCCGCACCATCGAGGAAGCCGCGTTCGGCGCTTGGCCATCGCTGGCGCAGCTGCTCGACGACGGCTGGGTACTGCGCTTCGCCGACGGGCATACCAAGCGCGCGAACTCGGTCAACCCGACCTATCCCAGCTATGGCGATGTCGATGTCAAGATCGCGCGGGCAGAGGGCTGGTTCCGCGACCGGGGACTTCCGGCGATCTTCCGGGTGACGCCGCTCGCCGAGCCGACGGATCTCGACGCCCGCCTGGCGGCGCGCGGTTACGAGTCGTTCGAGACCAGCCGGGCTCTGCATAATCCGGCGCTGCGGGCGGTGGTGCCGACCGATCTGCCGGCGAGCATGACGTTGCGGATCGATCCCCGGCCGGACCAGGGCTGGCTCGATGCCTATCTGGCGCTGACGCCGCTCGACGCAGGGAAAACGTTGGCTCTGCGCCGTATGCTCGATCTCATCGTGCCGACGGCGCGCTTCGGCTGGCTGCACGAAGCGGGACGGCCGTTGGCGGCGGCTTTCGTCGTGGTACAGGGCGGGCTGATGGGAACCTACGACGTGGTCACGGCGCCCGAGGCGCGGCGGCGCGGGCTGATGCGCGCGCTGCTGGGGCAGCTCAACAACGCCGCCATCGAGGCGGGCGCGGTTTCGGCCGCGATCTTCGTGGTCGCGACCAACGAGCCGGCCGGCGCCCTCTACGAAGGGCTCGGCTACCGGGAACTCTATCGATACCATTATCGGATGGTGCCGGCCCGGTGAAGGGCCGGGACGCCATCCGGTAAGGATTTCGGCTATTCGGCCGGTTGGGCTTCCGGCTCGGTCTCGTGCTGCTCGTGACCCCGGCCATGGTCGCCATGGCCGTTGTCGCCACCCTGGTGCTGCTGATGCGGCTGCTGGGTGTGCTGCACGCTCGCCTCGGCCGATTCGGGCTGGTCGCCCTCGGCGGTGTCGGCCGGAGTCGTCGGACGGAAATGCTGCGGGCCTTCGCCGTTCGCATTCATGACCCGGAAGTAATGCTCCGCGTGCTGGTACAGGTTCTCGGCCGCGATTCGGTCGCCCGAGGACGCCGCCTCGCGGGCGAGGGCCACATACCGTTCGAACACCTGATAGGCGTTGCCGCGGATCTTGAGGCCTGGACCGTTGCTGTCGAAGGTCTGGGAGCGATGGGGTGTACGGGGCCGTCCGCCGCCGTTGCCGCCTCCACCACCGCCGCCGCCACCATTGAGGTTACCGGGATTGTTGTTACTGCGGCCGCGCGACCGTTTGTTGGGACCTGATCTCATGGCACCTGGATACGGCTAGTGGCAAAAATCTCTTGAGCGGGTGACGGGCTCGCCGGAACGTGCTGCGCTAAGGGGCACAGCGGGTTCATCGAAGCGGGTTGGGCTGGGGCAGTCCTGGCGCCGTCAGCCCGGAAGTGTGCCCGTCGAGTTCGACCCTAGACGGTGCGGGGGCGCATTCCAACCATTATTTTCGTGTATCACGTCGGTTTGACGAGCACGATGGCGCGTGCGATTCCGCCGAGATCGCGGCGCTGCTCGTGGAGCGCCAGGCCGGCGGTCGTCCCCAGATGTGCCACCGCGTCCGCCTGGCCCTGGCCGACCTCGAACACGACGGTGCCGCCCGGCCGGAGCAAGCGCGCCGTCTCCGGTATCAGGATACGGTAAGGATCCAGCCCATCGATCCCGCCGGCCAGCGCGGTCAGCGGATCATGCGCGCGCACCTCGGGTTCCAGGCCAGGGATGTCGTCGATCGGAATATAGGGCGGGTTGGCGACGATCAGGTCGACCGAACCGGCCAAGGCTGCGGCCCAGTCGCCGACCACGAACCGCGCCCGGTCGCCCAGGCCCAGGCGGCGGGCATTATCGGCGGCCACGCGTGCGGCAGCCTCCGACCGGTCGATCCCGATGCCCCATGCGTGCGGCCGTTCGCTCAGCAGCGCCAGCAGCAGACAACCCGTTCCGGTACCGAAATCGATGAGGAAAATCGAGGCACCCTTATCCGGAATCCGGTCCAGCGCCGCCTCGACGATGGTCTCGCTGTCGGGGCGTGGGTCGAGGGTCGCCGGCGTGACGGTGAAATCGAGCGACCAGAATTCGCGGGTGCCGAGGATACGGGATACCGGTTCGCGGGCGACGCGCCGGTCGATCAGGTTTTGAAACCCTGCTGCCGCCGCGGGTTCGATCGGCTGCTCCGGATAGGCCATGATCCGGGTCGCGGTGAGGCCGGTCGCGGCACCCAGCAGCAGGCGTGCCTCGCGCGCCGGTGCCTCGATGCCGGTGGCCTGAAGCCGGGAAGCCGCCGCCTGCAGCAGGGCGGCGATCGCGATCCCGGTCACTCGATGTCAGCGAGCTTCGCCGCCTGGTCCTCGGCGATCAGGGCTTCGATGATCTCGTCGAGCGCCTCGCCGGCCATGACCTTCTCGATCTTGTAGAGCGTCAGGTTGATACGGTGATCGGTCACGCGGCCTTGCGGGAAATTATAAGTCCGGATGCGTTCGGACCGGTCACCGGTGCCGACCTGGCTCTTGCGGTCGGCGGCGCGGGCGTCGTCGAGCGCCTGACGCTCCCGGTCGTACAGCCGCGCGCGCAGCACCTTCAGGGCCTTGGCCTTGTTCTTGTGCTGGGATTTCTCGTCCTGCTGGATGACCACCAGACCGGTCGGCAGATGGGTCAGGCGGACCGCGCTGTCGGTCGTGTTGACCGACTGGCCGCCTGGGCCGCTCGACCGGTAGACGTCGATGCGCAGGTCCTTGTCCTCGATCTGGATGTCGACCTCCTCGGCCTCGGGCAGCACCGCCACGGTCGCGGCCGAGGTATGGATGCGGCCTTGCGTCTCGGTCGCCGGCACGCGCTGCACGCGATGGACGCCCGACTCGAACTTCAGTCGCGCGAACACGCTGCGGCCGGAAATCTCGGCGGTCGCTTCCTTGAAGCCACCCGCAGCGCCTTCCGAGATGTTCATGGATTCGAAGCGCCAGCCATGCTGGTCGGCGTAGCGCTGGTACATGCGGAACAGGTCGGCCGCGAACAGGGCGGCTTCCTCGCCGCCGGTGCCGGCGCGCACTTCCAGGATGGCGTTCTTGTCGTCGGCCGCGTCCTTGGGCAGCAGCATGACCTGAACCTGGCGCTCCAGCACCGGGATGCGGTCCTTGAGCGCCAGGAATTCCTCCTCCGCCATCGCCTTCAACTCCGCATCGGAATTGTCGGTGATCATCTGGGCGAGGTTCGAGATTTCGTCGCGTGCGGCATTCAGCTCGCCGATCGCGCCGACGATCGGCTCCAGGTCGCTGAACTCCTTGGAGAATTTGGCGATGTCGCCAGACTCGATATTGCCCGCGAGCAGGTCGCGCAGCTCGTCGTAGCGAACGGTCAGGCGGTGGAGCTTGTGGTCGAGCGAGGAACGGTCCATGGCGATCAGACCAGGCCCTTCAGCCGCTCGACCAGCCCATCCAGCGATACTTCTTCCTGGCTACCCGCGTCCAGGTCGCGGAACGTGACGGCGCCACGCGCCAGCTCGTCCTCGCCCAGCACCAGCGCCACGCGCGCCTCGATCTTGTTGGCGCGCTTCATGCGTTTGCCGGCATTGCCGCCATAGCCCAGGTCGACGACATGGCCGGCACCGCGCAGGCGCTGGGTCAGCTTCAACGCTTCCAGCTCCGCCGCCTCGCCGATCGGAATGACCGCGATCGGCCGGGCCGGTCCCTTCGGTTCCGCGATCAGCATGGCCAGGCGTTCGATGCCGCCGGCCCAGCCGACGGCCGGAATTTCCGGGCCGCCCATCATGCCCATCAGGCCGTCGTAGCGGCCGCCGCCCAGCACGGTGCCCTGGGCACCCAGCTGGGTCGTGATGAATTCGAACGCGGTGTGGCAATAATAATCGAGGCCGCGCACCAGACGCGGGTTCAGCTCGTAGGCGATGCCCAGCGCATCGAGCCCGCGCTTGACCTGCTCGAAGAATGCCTTGGCATCCTCGCTCAGGTAGTCGCCGAAGCCGGGCGCGCCGGCCACGAGCAGCTTGTCGCCGTCGTCCTTGCTGTCGAGGATGCGAAGCGGGTTTCGGCCGAGCCGGTCGCGGCTTTCGTCCGACAGCTTATCCAGATGGGCCGAGAAATATTCGACCAGTGCCGCGCGATAGGCGGTGCGGCTCGGCGTGTCGCCCAGTGTGTTCAGCTCGAGCCGGCAGGACGTGAGCACGCCGAGCTCGCCCAGGATTTCGGCCCCCATGGCGATGATCTCGATGTCGGCCTGCGGCTGGGCCGGGCCGATCAACTCGGCATCGATCTGGTGGAACTGGCGATAGCGGCCCTTCTGCGGACGCTCGTAGCGGAACATCGGCCCGGCGCCGAAGAACTTGAGCGGCGTCGACTGGGTCAGGCCGTTCGACAGCACGGCGCGCGCGATGCCGGCGGTGTATTCCGGCCGGAGCGTGATCTCCTCCCCGCCGCGATCCTTGAACGTGTACATCTCCTTGGAGACGACGTCGGTCGTCTCGCCGATCGGGCGGGAGAAGACTTCGGTGAATTCGAAGATCGGCGTGGCGATCTCGCCGAAGCCGTAGCGCTCGGACACGGCCCGCGCGGTCTCGATCACGGCGCGGTGGCGGCGGGCCTCGGCAGGCAGCAGGTCCTGGGTGCCGCGCACCGCCTGAAGCTGGGCCATGGGATCATTCCTTCGAACAAACGACGCTGAAAATAGAGAAGGGGCCGGACGTGACGGCGTCCGGCCCCTGTTCGTGAACCGGGTGGAAGCGCTATTCCGCTGCTTCCGCCGCCGCCTTCGCCGCCTCGAGCTGGGCCGCCTTCTGCTCGACCAGATGGACCAGGTGGTCGACGATGTCCTTGTCCTTCAGGCGATGGTCCGGCTGACCCGCGATATAGATCTGGTGGGTGTTGTTGCCGCCGCCGGTCAGCCCGATGTCGGTCTCGCGCGCCTCGCCCGGACCATTCACGACGCAGCCGATCACCGACACGGTCATCGGCGTGGTGATGTGCGACAGGCGCTCTTCCAGCACTTCCACGGTCTTGATGACCTGGAAATTCTGACGCGCGCAGGACGGGCACGAGATGACCGTGACGCCGCGGCGACGCAGGCCCAGCGACTTCAGGATGTCGTAGCCGACCTTGACCTCTTCGACCGGCTCGGCCGACAGCGAGACGCGGACCGTGTCGCCGATGCCGGCCCACAGCAGCGAGCCCAGCCCGATCGACGACTTGATCGTGCCCATGCGCAGGCCGCCGGCTTCGGTGATGCCCAGATGCAGCGGATAGTCGCAGGCATCCGCCAGTGCGTTATAAGCGGCGACCGCCAGGAACACGTCGGATGCCTTGCACGAGATCTTGAACTCGAAGAAGTCGTTGTCTTCGAGGATCCGGATGTGGTTGAGCGCGGACTCGACCATGGCCTCCGGGCAGGGTTCGCCGTATTTCTCCAGCAATTCCCGTTCGAGCGAGCCGGCATTGACGCCGATGCGCATGGAACAGCCATGGTCTTTGGCCGCCTGGACCACTTCCCTGACGCGGCTCGCCGACCCGATGTTGCCCGGGTTGATGCGCAGGCACGCGGCGCCGGCCTTGGCGGCCTCGATCGCGCGCTTATAGTGGAAATGGATGTCGGCCACGATCGGCACGGGCGAGCCCTTGACGATCGCACCGAGAGCTGCGGTCGAGTCCTCGTCGGGGCAGGATACGCGCACGATGTCGCAGCCGGCGTCGGCGGCAGCCCGGATCTGGGCCAGCGTGCCTTCGACGTCGGACGTCAGCGTGTTGGTCATGGTCTGCACGGAGATCGGGGCGTCGCCGCCGACCAGTACGTTGCCGACCCGGATCTGACGGCTCTTGCGTCGGATGATGTCCCGATACGGACGGACGCTCATGAGCGTAACTACCTCGAAGTGACCGGATGCAGTCCCTGATATAGCGCGTTTGCCGTTGTTGCAAAAGCCCGGCGGCCCGATCAGGCCGCCGGTGCATTGCTGCCGCGCGCTTAAGCGATGGGCATCATTCGGGTGTCGCGGCCGCCGGACCCGCTGCCGGCGGGGCGCGGACGACTGGTTTCGCCGGCGCCGGCCCGGGCGAAACCTCCTCGCCCAGATCGCCCGAAATCAGCCGCTGCGGGTCGAGCGGGATGCGTTTCTTGACCATCCCGGCGGGGCCGAGCGCCGGCAATTCCTTGCCGTCGACGATGAAAGCGAGGCCGCCGGCATTGCCGGTGCGCATGATCAGGCCCGGTTTGTCGGGCGCGTAGTACGTATCGCCCGGGCGCAGCGTCCGGGTCAGGATCGCTTCCTTGCCGTCATAGACCTGGACCCAGGCAAAGCCCGTGGCCTTCACCAGGATGCGGCCGGGGCTCGCGACCGAACCGTAGGTCTTGGGCGCCTTGGGATCGGCGCCGGCCGCGCTTTCGGGCGGCACGGCGGGCAGCACGCCGTCGGTATTGGGTGGGGCGGTCGCAGGTCTGGCCGGCGGTGCCGCGGCGGTGAGTTGCGGCGCACCGATCGACGGCGGCGAGGCGGGGCTCACGGCAGGCGAGCTTGTGGTCGCGGGCGCGAACGGAGCGGTCGGCGCCGCCGGAGCGGGACTGGTGACGGTACTCGCGGTCGCCGGCGCATCGCTCGCCGGTTTCGCCGCAGTCTGGTCGGCTGAAGGTGCTGTTGCCTGCGGCGTCGGATCGAGCAGGCGCGCCGGCACCGGCTCGACCGCGGGTGGCGCCGGATGCTCGCCCGACGACATGTAGTACCAGGTGCCGTAGGCCAGCGCGATCAACAGGGCGGCGATCAGGAAGAAGCCGCTGCCTGGAATGCCGCGGTCGGTCAGCGGGACCGGAAAGCTGAGTTCCGGTCGGGCGGCCAGCGTCTTCTTCTCGGTCTTGAAGCGGTTGACGACCTCGTTGCCATCCAGCCCCAGATACTCGGCGTAGGCGCGCAGGAACCCCATGGCATAGGCGACGCCCGGCAGGCCTTCGACCGTATTGCGCTCCAGCGCTTCCAGATATTCAGCCCGAATGCGCAGCGCCGACGCCACGTCGCGCAGATCCCAGCCCAGTCCTTCACGTGTCGAACGCAGCAGATATCCGACGCTGCCCGGATGCGGTGCCGATGGATCGACCTCGAACGGTTGCTCGTCTTCACCGTCGCGGGCTTTACGCTGAAACATCGACATACGCTACAATCCGTCGAATGCAAGAGACCGGCACAACCGAGGGATGGATTTCCCTGACCTGATCCGTGTTTTAGCAGTTCCCACGGCGAGCGCCCAGCGCCGGATGTGACGCATTTTCAGATTGAGACGCCGTGGTCCCGGGCAAACTCGCGCAACTTCTCGCGCAGGCTGTGGTTGGTGTGGCGCGTGGCGTCCGCCAGGTATCGGCGCAAGGGTCCGACGTCCAAGGTGCGGATCATGGCCTTGACCGGTCCGATGGCCGACGGCGACATGGACAGGTTGCGAAAGCCGAGGCCGATCAGCGCCATCGCTTCGAGCGGGCTGCCGGCCATCTCGCCGCACAGGGACAGGCTGACGCCGCAGCCATCGGCGACACGCACGATTTCACCCAGGCAGGTGAGGGCGGCCGGTGCCAGCACGTCGTAGCGCTCGGCCAGGCGCGCATTGCCGCGGTCCTTGGCGAACAGGAACTGCATCAGGTCGTTCGAGCCGACCGAGATGAAGTCGACCTCGCGGCACAGGGCGTCGAGCTGCCAGATCAGCGCCGGCACTTCCAGCATGGCGCCGACCTTGAGGCTCGACGGCAGCGGCAGGCCGCGCTCGCCGACCCGTTGCACCTCCATGTCGAGAATTCGGCGGGCGGCGACGAATTCGGCGACCTCGGCCACCATCGGGAACATGATCGACAGCGGCCGCCCGTTTGCCGCCAGCAACAGTGCACGCAGCTGCTGGCGCAGCATCCCCGGATGGTCGAGCGAGATGCGGATCGCACGCCAGCCCATCGCCGGGTTTTCCTCGACCGTCTCCGGGAGGTAGGGCAGCACCTTGTCGCCGCCGATGTCGAGCGTGCGGAACACGACCGGCCGGTCCTGGGCCTGGTCGAGGACGCGGACATAGAGCTCGGTCTGGTCGGCGACATTGGGGAAATCCTGCCGCGTCATGAACGGCAGCTCGGTCCGATAGAGCCCGATGCCGTCGGCGCGCGTCGCCTCCAGCTCCGGCAGGTCGATCAGCAGGCCGGCATTCATGAACAGGCCGATCGCGACCCCGTCGAGCGTCACCGCCGGCAGTTCGCGCAGCGCCTGGTATGCCGCCTTGCGCGATCGGCGTTCGGCCAGGCGGTTCTCGACCGCCGCCTGCACGTCCTCGCTCGGCCGCACCAGCACCTGGGCATTGTCGCCGTCGACCACCACCTGGTCGCCGGCGTCGATCTGCCCGATGGCGCCCTTGACGCGCCCGACCACGGGAATGTCGAGTGCCCGCGCCACGACGGCGACATGGGCGGTCGGCGAGCCTTCCTCCAGCACCAGCGCGCGCAGGCGCTTGCGGTCGTAGTCCATCAGTTCGGCCGGACCCATGCTGCGCGCGACCAGCACCACGTCCTCGGCTTCGGTTTCGACCGCCGCGGTCGTGGCGCCGCCCGACAGGTGATGCTGCAGCCGGTTCGCCAGATCCTCGAGGTCGGTCAGCCGCTCGCGGATGTAGGGATCGCTGATCTGCTTCATGCGGGCGCGCGTGTCGTCGCGCACCTTCTGGACCGCCGCTTCGGCGGTCAGGCCGCTCTGCACCGCCTCGCGGATGCGGCCCAGCCAGCCGCGATCCTCGGCGAACATGCGGTAGGTCTCGAGGATGTCGCGATGCTCGCCGCCATGGGCCAGCTCGCTCGATGACAGCATGCGGTCGATCGAGCGCTGCATCTCGCCGATCGCATGATCGAGCCGCAGGCTCTCGGCCTCCGGGTCTTCCGCAACCAGCTGCCGGATGACGATCGCCGGCTGATGCAGCACGGCCGTTCCGATGGCGAGGCCGGGATTGAGCCGGACGCCGTCCAGGCGATGGGGCAGGGTGGCAATGCCGTCGGTCGCATGCTGCTCCTCGACATCGACCAGCGCGCCGGCCGCGACCAGCTCGGCCAGCACCATGGCGACGGTCTGCAGCGCCTCGATCTCTTCGTCGGTATAGTGCCGCTGCGAGCGATTCTGCACGACCAGCACGCCCGAGACCCGGCCGGAGCGCAGGATCGGCACGCCCATCAGCGAATGATAGACCTCTTCACCGGTTTCCGGACGGTAGGCGAAGGCCGGATGGGCCTGAGCGTCGCTCAAGGCCAGAGGCCGGGCGGTGGCGGCGATCACGCCGACCAGGCCCTCGCCGACGCGCAGCCGGGTACGATGGACCGATTCCGGAAAAAGGCCCTCTGTCGCACACAGTTCCAGGATGTCGCCGGCGCGCATGATGTAGGCCGAACAGACCTCGGCCTCCATGTCGGCGGCGATCAGCTGGACGATGTTATCGAGCCGTTCCTGCGCCGTGCCGGTGCCGGCCATGACATCGCGCAGCCTGCCGAGCAGGCGTCGGGCGCCGGTGACGCCGACGCGCCCCTCCATCAGGAGCCCGCCTCGCCCCACTGCACCGGCCGGCCGGCGAGACCGCGCGCGGTCATGGCCGCCAGCGCCTGGTCGACCAGCTCGGTCAGGATTTCGGCGGTCGGCTGCTCGCGCGTCACCATGCCGACGCTCTGGCCGGCCATGACCGAGCCATGCTCGACGTCGCCCTCGATCACTGCGCGGCGCAGCGCGCCGGCCCAGAAATGCTCGATCTCGAGCTGGGCGTCCTTCTGGGCGATTTCGCCGCGATTGAACCGGTCGATGATGTCGCGCTGGACCTCGACGAAACGCCGCGAACCCTCGTTGGCCAGCGCGCGCACCGGAATGACCGGGAAGCGCGGGTCGAGCTGGACCGAGGGCACAGCATCGCGCGCGGCGGCCCGGATGAAGGCCTGCTTGAAGCGCGCATGCGCGATCGATTCCGTGGCGCAGACGAAGCGGGTGCCGAGCTGGACGCCGGCCGCCCCCATCTCCAGGCAGGCGAGGATCGCCTCGCCGCGACCGATGCCGCCGGCGATGAAGATTGGAACATCGGCGATGTGCGGCAGGATTTCCTGGGTCAGGACCGAGGTCGCGACCGGGCCGATATGGCCGCCCGCCTCCATGCCCTCGATCACCAGCGCGTCGACGCCCATGCGCACCAGCTTCTTGGCCAGCACCAGGGCCGGCGCGAAGCAGATGACCTTGGCGCCCGCCGCCTTGATCTGCTGGATCGCCGTCGCCGGCGGCAGGCCGCCGGCCAGCACGACATGGCCGATCCGATGGGCGGCGCAGACCTGGATCAACTCGGCCAGCTGGGGATGCATGGTGATGAGGTTGACGCCGAACGGCTTCGCGGTCAGGCCCTTGGTGCCCAGGATCTCGGCCGCCAGCTGGTCCGGGTTCATCGAGCCGGAGGCAAGCACGCCGAAGCCGCCGCCGTTCGAGATGGCGGCGACCAGATGCCGCTCGCTGACCCAGGTCATGGCACCGCCCATCACGGCGAGCTCCGTGCCGAGGAACGCGCGGCCGCGCCGCCACAGCCGATCGAGCCCCGCACGTGCCGGTGCGGCGTCCGGAACCGGGGAAGCGGGGGCGATCGCGGAACTCATGCGGTCTGGGTCAGGCCGCGTCGACCGCGTCCAGCCCGTAGGCGGAATGCAGGGCGCGCAGGGCCAGCTCCAGATATTCCTCGGCGACCAGCACGGCCACCTTGATCTCCGACGTCGAGATGACCTGGATGTTGATGCCCTTGTCGGCCAGGGTCTGGAACATCTTCTGGGCGACACCCGCGTGGCTGCGCATGCCGACGCCGATGACCGAGATCTTCACCACGTCGGCGGATGAAACGATCCGCTCGTAGCGGACATGATCCCGGTTGGCTTCGAGCACCTTGACGGCGCGGGTGATGTCCGCCTTGCCGACCGTGAAGGTCATGTCGGTGGCCTGGCCGTCGCGCGACACGTTCTGCACGATCATGTCGACGTTGATGCCGGCATCGGCCAGGGGACCGAAAATGGCGGCGGCGACGCCGGGGCGATCGGATACGTTGGCGACCGTGATCTTCGCCTCATCCCGGCTGTAAGCGATTCCGCTGACGACCTGCTTTTCCAAGATCTCGTCCTCGTCCACGACCATGGTACCCGGCCTGTCGACGAAGCTCGACAGCACCTGCACCCGCACCCGGTGGTTCATGGCCATTTCGACCGACCGGGTCTGCAATACCTTCGCACCTTGAGACGCCATTTCCAGCATCTCTTCGTAGGTGATTTTATCGAGTTTGCGCGCACGCGCCACGATCCGCGGATCGGTCGTATAGACGCCATCCACGTCCGTGAAGATGTCGCAGCGTTCCGCATCGAACGCGGCGGCCAGCGCCACCGCGGACGTATCGGATCCGCCACGGCCCAGCGTGCTGATCCGCCTGTCCTCGGTCGCTCCCTGGAAGCCGGCGACGACGGCGACTTCACCCTGGGCGGCCCGGGCCTTGATCTGTTCGAGGTCGATGCCCTGGATGCGCGCCTTGGCGTGCGCGCCGTCGGTCTTCAAGGGAAGCTGCCAGCCCATCCAGGACCGGGCGGGCACGCCGATCGCCTGGAGCGCGATCGCGAGCAGTCCCGCGGTCACCTGTTCGCCCGACGAGACGACGACGTCGTACTCGGCCGGGTCGGCCATTTCGGAGGTCTGGTTGGTCCAGGCCACCAGCTGGTTGGTCGTGCCGGACATCGCGGACACGACCACGATCAACTCGTGACCGGCATCCACTTCACGCTTGACCCGTTGGGCGACGATCTTGATACGGTCGACATCGGCCACCGATGTCCCGCCGAACTTCTGCACGAGGCGCGCCATGCTCTATCTTACCTGCGTCGGGCGCGGTATGACCGCGCACCGGGGAAAATTGCCGCTCGCCTCCGGTTGCCCGCCGGATGGCGCGTATTCATACTCGGTGCCCGTCGTCCGAAGCAAGCCCGCGCCGCCGTAAGGCAGACCCGCAACACCTGAAACGCAGAGCCGAGCCCGTGAGCCCCAATACAGCCTCCAGCATCGATCCCGAAGAGGTCGCCCGTTTCGCCGCCATCGCCGAGGCCTGGTGGGATCCGAACGGCAAGTTCCGGCCGCTGCACAAGTTCAACCCGACCCGGCTCGCCTATGTCCGCGACCAGCTGGCCGCCCATTTCGCTCGCGACGTCGCCGGGCGGCAGCCGTTCGCCGGCCTGCGCCTGATCGACATCGGCTGCGGCGGCGGCCTGGTCGCCGAGCCGATGGCGCGGATGGGGTTCGCCGTGACCGGCGTGGATGCGACCGAGCGCAACATCGGTGTCGCCTCGGCCCACGCCGCCAAGCAGGAGCTCGCGATCGACTATCGCTTCGCCGCCGCCGAGGATCTGGTCGCCGCCGGCGAACGCTTCGATGTCGTGCTGGCGCTGGAAGTGATCGAGCATGTCGCCGATCCCGCGGCGTTCCTGGTGTCGATCGGCCAGTTGGTGAAGCCCGGCGGTGCCGTCGTGGTGGCGACGCTCAACCGCACGGCCAAGGCCTTCGGCCTCGCCATCGTCGGCGCCGAATACCTGCTGGGCTGGCTGCCGCGCGGCACCCACACCTGGTCGAAATTCCTGAAACCCAGCGAAGTCGCCGGCGGCCTGCGCCGTGCGGGCCTGGTGCTGCACGACCTGAGCGGCGTCAGCTACAACCCGGTCGCCGACAAATGGAGCCTCGGGTCCGATACGAGCGTGAACTACCTGATGACGGCGGTGAAGGCTTAGCCATTACCGCCCCTCACCGTGGCATCAGCACCCAATAGTCCAGCTCCAAGATGACGGCGGGATCGTATCCGTCGTCGATCCGTCCCGGAAAGTCGGCGGCACTCCGGTTCTTGACCGCATAGGTCCGCAGCCGTAGCGCGCCCAGGTCCACGCGGCCGGGCATCGCTTCGGCGGCCAGCACCTCCGACCAGGCATAGACCGTGTCGCCGGCGAAGCAGGGCGCCACGTGGCGGCCGCCATTCAATCCGGCGATCTTGAACGCGTTGCCCAGGCCGTTGAAGCTCAGGGCGCGGGCCAGGCTGATGACGTGGCCGCCATAGATCAGCCGCCGGCCGAAGCGGCCCTGGCCTTGCTCATACTGGTTGAAATGGACCTTCGCCGTGTTCTGGTAGAGCCGGGTCGCGAGCTGATGTTCCGCCTCCTCGACCGTCACGCCGTCGACATGATCGATCTTCTCGCCGACCGCATAGTCGCCCCAACGCCAGGGCGATCCCGCGCGGGCATCGTCATAGGCTTCCAGCACCAGCCCGTCCGGCACCGCCAGCGCTTCGACCGGCACGGCGTCGGGCAGGGTCGGCACGTTCAGGATGGGCGCAGGGCTCGCCTTGTTGCGCTTGCGGACCATGACCCAGCGGACATAGTCGAGCACCGTCTCGCCCAGCTGGTTCTGGCCGATCGATCGGACATGGACCGTGCCGGTCTCGCCGTTCGAATTTTCCTTCAACCCGATCACTTCGGACACCGCCGACAAGGTGTCGCCGCGATAGACCGGCGCCAGGAAGCGGCCGGCGGCATAACCCAGGTTGGCGACGGCATTGAGCGAGATGTCCGGCACCGTCTTGCCGAACACCATGTGGAAGACCAGCCAATCATCGACCGGCGTCTCAGGGAATCCCAGGCTGTGGGCGAACGGCTCGGCACATCCCGGCACGAAGCGCGAGCCGGTCAAGGCCAGGTAGAGCGCCGTATCGCCGGCCGTGATCGTGCGCGGCGTCGCATGCTCGATGACCTGGCCGACCGAGAAATCTTCGAAATAATTCCCGGGATGCGTCTTGAGCGCGCTCACGCCCCGGCACCCAGTTCTTCGATGCGCGCGACCAGGGCCAGGAGGCGCTTGGCATTGGCGACATGCAGGTTCTCGACCAGCTTGCCGTCGACCAGGACGACGCCCTTGCCTTCGGCCTCGGCCGCCTCGAATCCGGCGATCTGCTTGCGAGCCTGCTCGATCTCGACGGCGGACGGCGCGAAGGCCTCGTTGGCGGCGGCGATGGTCTTCGGGTGGATCAGGGTCTTGCCGTCGAAGCCCAGCTCCGCGCCCTGGCGGCAGGAATGGGCGAAGCCCTCGTCGTCGTTGAGGTCGAGATAGACGCCGTCGAGCATCGCCAAGCCGTAGGCGCGCGCCGCCAGCAGGCATAGGCTGAGGCCGGTTAACATCGGCAGCCGGTCGCGGGTATGGCGGGCGTGCAGGTCGTTCGCCAGGTCGGACGTGCCCATGACGAATCCCGCGAGGCGCGGATGGCTGGCCGCGATCTCTTCGGCATGTAGCATGCCCATCGGCGTCTCCATCATGCACCAGATGGCAAGCCCGGCCGGCGCACCGGCCTTGTCCAGAATGGCCGCCGCCTGGCGCACGGTGGCCGCACTCTCGACCTTCGGCAGCAACACGCCATGGATCGCCATCTTCGCCGCTGCCGCGAGGTCGCCATGGCCCCAGGCGGTGTCGAGCCCGTTGGTGCGCAGGATCAACTCGCGCTTGCCATAGCCGCCGGCCGCGACCGCGTCGGCGATGATGGCGCGCGCGACCTCTTTCGCATCGGGCGAAACCGCGTCCTCCAGGTCGAAGATCAGCGCGTCGGCCGCGAGGCCGCGGGCCTTTTCCAATGCGCGCGGGTTGGAGCCCGGCATATAGAGCATGCTGCGGCGGGGGCGCGATTCGGTCGGCATAAGGTCCTCTCCCACGAGATTCTTCTTGGTGGCTTCCCGCCCAGGATACAGGCGGCTACCATCGAGCGCGAGTGTTGCGGTGCGAAAGGAGCATCATTTGGACGGCATCCTGTCGATCCAGTCCTGGGTCAGCTATGGCCATGTCGGCAATGCGGCGGCGCTGTTTCCGTTGCAGCGGCTGGGGTTCGAGGCCTGGGGCGTAAATACGGTCCAATTCTCCAACCACACCGGCTACGGCGAATGGCGCGGGACCGTGTTCGAGCCCGCGCAGATCGCCGAACTGATCGAGGGCATGGCGGCGCGCGGTGCGCTCGACCGGTGCCGGGCGGTCCTGACCGGCTACACGGGCGATCCGGCCCTGGGGGCCGTCGTGCTCGATACGGTGGCGCGCGTCCGGGCGGCCAATCCCGGCGCGCTCTGGCTGTGCGATCCGGTGATGGGCGATACCGACGGCGGCTTCTACGTGCGGCCCGGTCTGCCGGAATTCTTCCGCGACCGGGCGGTCCCGCTGGCCGACATCATCACGCCCAACCAGTTCGAGCTGGAATTCCTCACCGGGCGAACCATCAAGGACCTGCCCGACGCGCTCGATGCCGCGGCCGCGGCCCGCGCGCTCGGGCCCAAGGTGGTTCTGCTGACCAGCCTGGTCCGACCGGATGCGCCCCCGGATCACATCGAACTGCTGGTTTCGACGGCGGAAGGCGCCTGGCGCGTGACGACGCCTCTGCTGCCGATCTCGGTCAACGGCGCCGGCGACGCGGTGGCGGCCCTGTTCCTGGCCCATTGGCTCAAGACCGGCGGCGATCCCGCGGCCACCCTTTCCGCCGCCGCTTCGGCGATCTATGCGGTGCTCAAGAAAACCCACGCGCAGGGCGAACGCGAGATCCAGCTGGTCGCGGCCCAGGATCAGCTCGTATCGCCTGACGAGTTGTTCCGAGCTGAGCGGGTGGACGGGTTCGAGCGAACCGACCGAAGGGCGTGAGC
Organism: Aliidongia sp.; assembly: GCF_035943795.1. Classification (NCBI taxonomy): domain Bacteria; kingdom Pseudomonadati; phylum Pseudomonadota; class Alphaproteobacteria; order Rhodospirillales; family Dongiaceae; genus Aliidongia; species Aliidongia sp. Next base: position 233,393 of record NZ_DASZBY010000034.1, read on the forward strand.
GTTCCGCGCAAATAGACGAATTACGTTCGAACAAGCCGCGAGGCGCCGCAGGCACTCGCGCCACGGTATTGCACAATAACTTTTCTGTAATAAATTTTATTAAATTTAATCAGGATTGAGGCTGGTTTATATACGGCATTGCTTGGATGTCGGTCGCGATCATCCAGAAATAAACTCATCCGGATGGAATGAAAATGCGCGTAACCATGGCAGATGGCTCGCCCGTTCAAACTCAGACTCAGGTTTCGCCTCCCGTTTCTACGGTGAGTTTCAATTCGGCGCTGAATAATGCTGCGTCTTCTTCTGGAAACACCGCGACCGCGCCTTTGATCAAGGCGATCCCTCTTGCCTCGTCCGACAAGCAGCATCTGCTCGACCTCTACAATCAAATGCTCGAAGCCGAAGAGGCGGCCAGCCAGAATGCTGCCCGCAATCGGGAGCTCCGGCAGGAGCAGCATGATGACGTAACGACGGCGCAGACAAATCTCAGTACCGCCATCAACACCATGCTGACGAAGAGCCTGGCCGGTCATGCCAACCAGCCCGACCTGATCGCCGGGCAGGCGGACAGCATCAAATTGCTCGCCAAGCCGGATGCTGCCATCGGCAGTCAACCCACCCTCGGCGACGTCGTCGACCAAGCGAGTTCCGGCGTCCAGCAGAGCCTCGACGCCAGTTTCCCGCCCGCCTTGAGCAAGGCGATCAGCGCCGGTGACTGGAAGAACGTCACGGCGATCTCGCAAAAGCTGATGGGCGGCACCGGCAGCACGCCGGCCTCGATCTATACCAAGGCGCAGTCGCTGGCCGAGCTGGCGCCCTCTTCGGCCGATTGCCAAGGCGCCATCCAGGCGGCTTTCAGCAATCTCGTGGTGAAGCCGGCCGCAGCCAAGATCGCGGCCGCCTACAAGTCCGGCGGCTCCATGGCCGGTGCGGCCCAACTGCGCCAGACCCTGACGGGTGCCCCGCCTGAAGTGGCCCAGATGATCTTCACCGCGGCGAAGCCGACGATCGACGCCATGGCCAAGGAATTGGGGAAATCCACCTCCTATGAGAACCTGCCGCCGACCATCGATTCCTACTTGCAGGAGCAGCGGCAGGATCAGCAGAACGGTATTCCGGCGACCTATCCAGAAGGGCTGTGGTCGATCTCGTCGGTACAGGAATACAATCAGGTCTACGGCGACGTCGCGGCCTCGGTCGAACTTGCCAGCCGAGGGCCCAACCCCGGTGCCGCCGCGCAGCAGGTCGCATCAGACATTCTGGATCGGCCCAAGTCGGATCTCACGTTCCTGACCCCCTTGCCCGGACAATCGGACGGCCCGCCGCTGAGCGGCGCCATCACCCAGTCGGTGGCAAATGGCGATGGTGCGGTCCTGTCGCTGGCGCTCGCCCAGCATCTCGCCCCGACGGGCGCGGCGAGCAGCGCCCCGAAATCGGACGGCACCACCTTCCTGCAGAGCGCGACGCCGGAAGGCCGGGCGTCGAACATCCTGACGGCGATTTCGGCCGGCCTCGCCCAGTTGCAGAAGAATAACGACGCCGCGCTCAAGACTTTCCTGACGCCGCCCTCGGTCAAGAAGAGCAACTTCGGCGCGTCGGATTCGACGACCGAGCCGGTCCAGCAGATGGCCGCCCGCTGGGCACCGTTGCTGGGCACCGACAAGACGGCGGCGGCGTTGCAGAAGCTGATCGACAATACGCCTGCTCTGAAGAACCAGGTGATTGCGAACCAGAAGGCCGCCGACCAGAGCGCCGCCAACGTCGTCAATACGCTGCTCGATCTCAAGGGCGCCTCGCCGGAGATCCAGAAGCTCAGCAGCTTCGGGACTCTCGACAAGGCCGCCACCTCGCTGCAGACCGATAAATCGACTGAAGGCTCGATTTCGGTCAGCCAGTCGGCGCAATCGGCGATCAAGCAGGCGACCCTGGCCCGGATAGGCCAGCAGGATCCGATGTTCAAGAACCAGTCGGCGCCGCCGAACCTGCTCTGGTCCTCGCGCATCGCCCGCGGCATCATCGCCGAGATCGCCGGTGTCACGAAGCCGGTGACGGACGCCAACAAGCTGCGCGTGCTTCAGTCTGACATCGGCCAGCTGTCTGCCGCCGACCAGGTCGAGCTGTTCGGGACCAGCAACCCGTCGCAGATCATCGCGGACGCGCTGAAGAACCCAGGAGCCAATGGTTCGGTCAGCGATCTCGTGCAGTCTCTCTCCTCGCAACTGAGCGAGGGGGATGTCCCGACCTTGACGCCGCGTGGCGGCCTGTCGCCGATCACGTTGAAAGGCACGGCCATGACCGGGGTGGGCTCGGCCCTTTACCTGGTCGGCGCGTGGGACCTGCTGAAGACGCCGTTCGTCAAGGGCCAGGATCCGGTGCCCGTGATCCTCAACAGGGTGTTCGGCGGCTACATTCTATTGGGCGGTGCCAACAACGGCTATCTCGCGGGATCCAGCTTCGCCCAGAACATGCTGGTGGGCGAGAATTCGCGCCTGTTCTCGAACAGCTTCTCGACCGGCGGGCTGCTCGACAAGCTGACGCGGCCGGTGCTGGGTAAGGGCACGTTGTTCGACTATTCGCCGGACCTGTTCGAGGGCGGCGCGGCGGTGCTTCTGAGCGGCATCGCCGCTTATGAATTCACCCATGGCCAGTATTTCGCGGGCGGGTCATACACCGTCGCTGCGGCTGCGGGCGCCTATCCGCTCATCAAGAAATACGGGCCGAAAATGTTCGGCGACGACGGCGCCGCGACCGGGGCCGCGACGGAGGCGACGACGGAAGGAACCGGCGGTCTGCTGGCGACGAGTGCGGAAGAGGCCACCGCCGGCACCGCCGGTGCCGACTGGTCCGGGCCGATCGCCGCCGGCGTGGTGCTGGCGACGACCGTCGGCCTCTACGGCTACAAGCTCTATACGCGGGTCCAGCAGTCGAACACATATGAGGGGACGAACCAGACCTTCC